>JBHIXQ010000010.1:0-7897 GCA_041984705.1 Leptonemataceae bacterium
GCGAAGATGATCGAGTGGTAATTTTTCTTCCGCCCTGGCATATTGCCGAGAGACTGCTGGAAGTGACGCTCATTGCCTGCGGTTCCAGTATGGCGAATTCCTCCATCATTCAACTGGCGGGTGATCTTTCGGCCGTAAAGCCAACGTGCCTGGTAAGTGTTCCGCGAGTCTGGGAGCAGCTTCATAAGCGAGTGATGGACAATGTGCGAAAGCAGCCAGAGAAGAAGCAAAAGCTCTTTCAGTTTGCCACAAATGTTGCTCAGACTCGCATGGACATAGTAGATACGCTTTCCGATCGATTCGCAGAAACGGAAGATATTACCTCCAGGGAACGACTGATTCGCAAGCTCATCGCGGTGGCGCTTTTGATCCCATTTGGTGCGCTGAATATTGTGGCGCAGCTAATTCTGAAGAAGGTTAAGAGCATCTTTGGAGGTCGTCTGAAATTTGCCATCTCCGGAGCCGGAGCCCTTCCCGAACATGTGGCCGTGTTCTTTCGCTCCATTGGAATTCCTATTCTGGATGGTTATGGAATGACCGAAACCACCGGTGTAGCAGCTATTGGTCGCCTTCCCTGGCCCAGGCGAAACTGTGTAGGCGAACCGCTTCCTGGAGCCCAGATTCAACTCAGGGATGATCAGGGGCGACCCATCACCGAGCCAGGCAATAAGGGTGTGGCCTGGCATAAAGGTCCTCATGTGATGAGAGGCTATTACAAGAACAAAGAAAAGACCGATGAAATCCTCAAGGATCGCTGGTTGAACTCCGGAGACATTTTTATGTGGACCACAGCCGGAGAAATCAAATTCGCCGGACGAGCAAAAGATACCATCGTCCTGGCTGGCGGCGAAAACGTGGAGCCAGGGCCTATTGAGATCAAGATTGGTGCCAGCGAATTTGTATCTCAGGTAATGGTAGTAGGTCAGGATAAGAAAACCCTGGGCGCTTTAATTGTTCCCAACCGGGATCGAGTGAAAGAAGAGCTGGGTGAATCCATGGACGTTCCGGAGGATCTGGCAAAATGGAACGAAAGCAAAGAGCTGCATAAATTCTTTGCAGCCATCGTTAAAGAAGCTGTAAGTACGCAGAATGGATTTAAAGCATTCGAAAAGGTCACTACTTTCGCTTTCCTTCCCAAAGAACTGGAAAAAGGAAAAGAAATGACCGAGACCATGAAGATCAAACGGAACATTGTTCTGGATCAGTACGAAAGCCTTATCGAACATATGTACGATCATCATGGAGTCTAGATCTCGCGGTAGAGGGCTCAAACCGGGCCTTGCGTCGCAGTATTTCCTACCACGGTGCGATATTCCCGAATGCGGTCTTTCGCCGGCCCGGGTTGAATCCGAATGCCCCGCAGGCTCGTTGCGCCCGGTCTATTAAGAAAACGCTCGCCTCCAGTCCGACGGATATCCCACGCATCTCTGACGAAGTGACCAATCTGTAAACTTGCTGAAGCCAGTTCTTCTTCTGGAAAACTCTGGAAAGCAGAGCCTTCGCTCAAATTCTAGTAGATGTGAGCATCTTTACCATCATCTCCCCGGCCAAACGTCTTGGTAAAATATCGCGTACGGATAAAATGCCATCCGAGGTCACCATTCCGGTATTCGAAGATGAGGCGAGACAACTGGCTTCGCTTCTGGCAAGGAAGTCTGTAACTCAGCTAATGGAATTAATGAGTATTAGTAAAGACCTGGCAGAACTAAATAGAGAGAGATACAATACATTCCCTGGTACTCTGAAAGGGTCAGGCGCAACACCGGCTATACTTCAATTTCAAGGGGATGTGTATCAGGGACTGGAACTGAATAGCTACGGTGCGCGGGAGCACAAATATTTAAGAGATCATTTGAGTATCCTGTCTGGAATGTATGGATTGCTTCGCCCATTCGACCTGATGCATCCATATCGCCTGGAAATGGGATCCAGGCTCAAGGTTAGTGCAAATAGCAATTTGTACAGGTTCTGGGGGAATCGAATCACCGATGCACTCAAAAAAAGAATCCAGGAATCGGGTGCCAAGGTTCTGATGAATCTGGCATCGGACGAATACTTTCGCGCAGTCAATCTGAAGGAAATCGTAGTTCCGGTTGCTACCGCGGATTTTCTAGAGCAGCGCAAGGGAAAATGGAAAGTGATTTCTACCAATGCCAAGCGAGCCAGGGGAACCATGTTGAACTGGATTATTCAGAATAGACCGGGAACCATCTCTGCCCTGAAGAAATTCGACGTGGGTTATGAATTCGCAGAAGAGGTGGCGGATGCTCATGGCATCCATCGAATGGTTTTTCACAGGAAAGAACCTTGATCCCCGGTCTCTTGACCATCAACCATCAACCTTGATCCTGAAGGTCCCCGGTCTACTGGACCTAAACAGCAGCGCTTCGCCTGGTTTCGGCTCGGGCAATGATCTGCTTCTGGATCTCGGATGTACCTCCGCCGATTTCGGAAATCTTGATGTCTCTGTAGAGTCTGCTTACCCGATATTCTTCCATGTATCCGGCCCCGCCATGGATTTGAACTGCCAGGTTCGTGCATTCTCTGGCGTATTGTGAGGTCATTAACTTTAGCTCCGATGCCCTGGCCGAAAGCTCCAGGATTTCTCCGTTATGCTCCAGTTTGCCGGAGCCAGCGGCCTGGTCGAACAGCCATGCAGTCTCAAAAAGCATGAGTCTGGAGGCTTCCAGTCTGGTTTTAATGTCTGCCAGCATAAAGGCTACGCTCTGGTGCCGCGAAATGGCTCTCCCAAAGGACTTTCGCTTCTTTGCGAAGGAGCGGCTTTCGTCCAGGCAGGCTTCCATCACTCCCAGGCAATAGGCCCCCATGGATAGTCGTTCCCAGTCAAAGGCCTTCATGGTCTGACGGAATCCGGCGCCGGGCCGACCAAGAATATTCGCTTCGGGAATTTCTACATTGTCAAAGAAGAGTTCCCCAGTGGGTGAGCCGCGAAGCCCCATTTTCTTCAGCGGCTGCCCTCGACTCACTCCCGGGGAATGAAGATCTACAATACATAAAGTGAGCCCGGATGCACCGGAAGGGATCTGCCCATCCCTGCAATACCGAGCCAGTACCAGTGCGAAGTCTGCATTGGGTGCATTCGTTATGTAAGCTTTGTTTCCGTTGAGGAGTAACCCCGTGGACTGTGGCTTCAATGTAGTGGCGATGCTTGCCACATCGCTGCCCGAGCCAGATTCCGTGACGGCCAGACAGCCAACGGACTCTCCAGAAATTAGGCCCGGTAAGTGCCTGGCCTTTTGTTCTTCAGATCCAAAATGCGAAATGGGTAAACCGGCCAATCCGGCGGATGCGCCCGATGAGAAAAACGTAGAACCGCAGTGATAGGCCAGCGCAGATTGAGCCAGCACTGCAGTGAGGAAGCTTGCACCCTGTCCGCCATATTGCTCCGGATGCAGCAATCCCAGGTATCCCGCTGATCCCAGCTTCCTGTATACCTCTTTCTGAATTCCTTCAGCTTCGATACAGTCTGCCAGTGGTGCAATTTCCTGTTCGCAGAATTTACGAAACGTTTGTTGAAATTCAATTTGCTCTTCGTCAAGAATAAGATCCATATCCATTTCCTTTAGTTCTAAACTCGGGCCATTAAATCCGGCCTCAAATTAGTGCGCCCGGAGCAGGTATTTCAGGGTATGGGGGATGCAATCCATACCATGGTCCATGCAACCAATTCGAACGATGCCTTGAATCCGCTGGCAGCCCTTTATACCACTAATAAATCATGATGCCAGGTTCGCCGCGATAATGGAGCGCATGATTTCAGATGTTCCGCCGCCCAGAGTTCCCAGTCGGGCATCACGATACGCCCTTTCCACGGGGTACTCATGTATGAAACAGTATCCCCCAAATATCTGGCCCATATCATAACCGAGTTCAATGGCCGCTTCCGTTGCATATAGCTTGGCGATGGAGCTCTCAATGGGAGCAGGAATCCCCTGATCTTTTTTGGAAGCGCTGCTATATACCAGCAATCGACTGGCATCAATCTTCATTCTTGCTCGTGCGATTTTATCCTGGATGGCCTGGAAACGCGCAATGGGCTCTCCGAATTGCTTTCGCGCCTTCGCATAGTTTACAGCCTCCGAAAGCATATATTGCATGAAGCCCACTCCACTGGCCACCAACACCGTTCGTTCCCATTCCAGGGTCGCTTTGCCTACGCGAAGGAATCCCGAGTTCTCTTTGGAAATCAGGTTTTCTTCCGGAACTTCCATGTCCTCGAAGATGAGTTCGCTGGTAGTGCTGGTTCGCATTCCCATCTTGTTTAGCTTCTTGCCTGTACTGAAACCTTTGAAGTCTTTCTCAACAATAAAGACACTGACACCCATGGGCCCTCTGTTTTTGTCTGTGACGGCCATCACAGTAAAGACATCGCCGATGGGCCCGTTCGTAATAAACATCTTGGAACCATTGAGGATGTAGCGATCGCCTTTCTTGACAGCTCTGGTTTCCATGCTACCGGCTGCATCGCTTCCGGATCCTGGTTCGGTCAGACCCAGTCCTGCGATCTTTTCGCCGGTGGCCAGAGAAGGTAGATAGCGCTTCTTCTGATCTTCGTTTCCACAAAGAACGATGGGCATGCTGCCAATAATCGTATGTGCGCCCCAGGCCAGAGTTAATCCGCCGTCAGTGGATCCTCTGGAAAAACCTTCCGTAGCAAGAGTGGTGGCCAGACAACTGGCACCCTGACCGCCGTATTCCTCCGGAAATGGCAGCCCCAGAAGCCCCATATCGCCCATCTTTCTCCAGATTTCTGGATCCCATCGACCTTCCAGGTCTCTGGATTCTGCGCTGGGGCGAATTTCCTTTTTTGCGAATTCGTAGACGCTCTGGCGAAACTCCAGTAATTCTTCCGGAATAGAAAAGTTCATGCGAAACCCCCTGCGGCTACCGGCCGAAAGATCCCCCGTGAATAATCTTTCTTAGCTTTTTGCGAATTTCCTTTATATCTGCTGTACTGGGTTTGCTACTGCGATAAATGCCCTGAACCAGAGATGTCAGGGTAAGCTCAACTGCTCCGAAAAAGGCAATGCTCAGCAGTTCTGTATCTGTATCAGAATCGATGTGGCCTGCCTTCTTTCCGGCTTCCACAATCCCCTGGATCTGCTGCAAAATCGCTCGAGCGCTGGCCATTTCGCTGTCCGGGTCCACATTCCCTGATCGCACCACTTCCTGCACCAGTAGATGAATCATCTCTGGATTCGCCAGATAGGTATCCAGCATATAGTCGCTGATGCGACTGAGCTTCTCTGTAAGTGTGCCCTTCTCCTGCCCGATGCGAGCTATTCGGTCGCTGAATCGCGTAGCCACGCTTTCCAGAATGGTATCCAGGACCTTCTCTTTGGACCCGAAATAATGATACACCAGCCCGTAGGCCACATCGGCCTCGGCCGCGATATCCGAAATGCGGGTGCCATGGTATCCCTTCCGGGCCATCACCTTTACCGCCGCTCGCAGGATCTTATCCTGACTTCCCCTTGCCTGGGATTCTTTTGCCTGTCCTCTTGCCACTATTCGGGACTCTACGATTGATTGACAAATCAGTCAATCAAAAATCCGTACGGGACAGCAAATCCATTCCCTGGACAAGTAAACTGAAATCCGATTATCCTGATGCTTGAGGTTCCGGGCGAAATGCACTATTATTTACCTGAGTACATGATCTGAATAAACGCCAGAAAGCGGACCAGAGTTTAATTGGATTTAGATCAGATCGTTGATATTAAGAAGACCAGAAAAATGATAAAAGGAGAAATCGATGCGAAACAGATTTTTTGATATTAGATCGGCTCTGATTGCAGGGCTGATAGGAATGTTAGTCCTCTCGGCTGCCTGTAGTAAGGATCCCCGGGTAGTAGGTAAGGACCTGGAATATGAGCAAGATGGACAGCCCTATCTGGGCTATGTGGCGGTGGACGAGAATCGAGAAGGGAAGCGACCGGGCATTCTGCTAATCCATGAATGGACCGGCCTCGGGGACTACGTAAAGTCCAGAGCCGATCAACTTGCAGCCATGGGATATACCGTTTTTGCCATGGACATGTACGGAAAAGGTATTCGTGCTTCCAATCATGATGAAGCGGCCAAACTAATGACTCAGTATAATGAGGATAGGCCTACCATGCGTGCTAGAATGGATCGCGCCATGGAAGTCCTGAAAGAGCAGGGAACTGTGGACCCTGAGCGGATTGCAGTAATCGGCTATTGCTTTGGCGGTGGCGCAGCCATCGAATATGCCCTCAGCGGAGCCGATGTGGATGCCATAGTCAGTTTCCATGGAATGCTTGCTTCTCCGAACCTGGAGCAAGATGCAGACAACATCAAGGCTGCCCTGCAGATTCACCATGGTGGAGATGATGGATTTGTTCCTGCCGAGGTTGTGGAGAAGCTACAGAACGCACTGAAAGAAGCAGGCGTAGATTATAACTTCTATAGCTATCCTGGTGCTGTTCATGGATTCACGAGACCCAGCGCTGGAAGCGACAAGGAATCCGGTATTGCCTATGACAAGAGTGCCGATGTGAAATCCTGGGATAGAATGAAAGAGTTCCTGGATGCAAAACTGAATTAAGCGTCCTGACCACGTTTAAGGGGGCCAGTAATACCTGGCCCCTGTCCTTTTCTCGGGTTTTCCCGTGGATCTTTCGCGGTTTGAGAGAACTAATCGTCGCTGCTAAACAAGCCCAGACGAACCAGAAAATAGAGCAAAGTGGCGATGGATGTAGCCGCTGCCGCAACATATGTCCAGGCAGCAGCGTTGAGAACCTGACTCACTGCCTTTTGTTCCTGAGGCGAGCCCATTCCAATTTCTGGAAGCACCTTCTTCGCACGATTGGAAGCGTCCAGCTCCACCGGCACTGTAACCAGTTGGAACAAAACTACTGCACTAAATAGAATTACGCCGGCCCATGTAACATAGTAACCCAGTCCGCCCTGCATAAAAATCATCATTCCGCTACCAATCATGATGAGTATCCAGCTCAGGTTGGAGCCAAAGCCGGCCAGAGGAACAATCGCAGAACGAAATCCCAGCAGAGGATATTTTACCTTGTGTTGCACGGCATGACCTGCTTCATGCGCCGCCACGCCGGCAGCAGCTATACTGTTCGACGCATAGGTATCATCGGACAGACGCAGGGTCCTGCTGGTAGGATCGTAATGGTCAGCCAGCGAGCCTCTGACATGTTCTACCTTTACATTGTGCAATCCTTCTCGATCCAGAAGCATGCGAGCCACCTGGGCTCCTGTAAGACCTCCGCTATTGCGATAGCCTGCCCATTTCTTGAATGAAGATTTGACTTTGAAGCTGGCCCACATACTCAGTAAGAGGCAGGGCCCAATAAAAATAAAATAAAGAGGATCAAAAAATCCGAATCCCATTGAATTCTCCTGTTTGATTAGAACTATAGTGTGCCAGGCGATGCTCGGCAACCAAATTTGCCAGCTTGATTTTGAGTATCGTTGTTGCGCAAAGTTCTATACCCATTCACGCGGCGTCCACAGGAATCAAGACAGATGAAAAAATCTGAGGGCAGAATGTAAGACCGGTTCTGTAGCCACTTGCTTTCTTCTATACTTAATGGAAAATGCGGATAGAAGATGGATGCAATTTCAGGCCTGAACAAGTGATCAACGGATCAAGAGAGCAAAAGACCAAAAGTACATAGGACCAATGGATTATTGTATCAATGCAGCATTCGCGCTCCGATGCTGCTCCGGTAACTGCCCCCGGGCCCTGGGTACAATTTTCCATACCGGTGGCAGGGAGCACTCCGAGTCCAGGGGCAGATCTATTCCCGGGACTCGCTGCGGCCTTGCGGGCCATCTACAGAATCAATGGAATACTTCTGGGTACTACAGAAAACAAAAGCATCCTGGC
>JBHIXQ010000010.1:7907-15279 GCA_041984705.1 Leptonemataceae bacterium
AGATGGAGAAATCTGAAGGCAGAATATAAGTCCGATTCTGTAACCACTTACTTTCTTCTATACTTAATGCGAAATGCGGATAGAATATTGATGAAGTTCAGGCCTGACCAGGGGATTAAAGGATGAATGGATTATTGTATCATTGCAGCATTCGCGCTCCGATGCTGCTCCGGTAGCAGCTTCCGGCCCTTCGGTGCATTTTTCAATACTGGTCACAGGAAAGATTCCAGGTCCAGGGGTAGATCTATTCTCGGGACTCGCTTCGGCCTTGCGGCTCCATCTACAGAATCAATGGAATGCTTCTGGGTATTACAGAATACAAAAGCATCCTGGCGGCCGGGGCGCCTTCCACTCCCATCATGGGCAGTATCTCTCCGTCCGTTTCTGAATCCATTGTAATTGTAGGAATCAAAAGAATGCGCTTTGCCTGAAACGATTGCACCCCGGGAATTTCATCCACCAGGCCGTCGTAGAAATGTCGGCTACCCCAGACCATCTTGTAGGCAGGGGCGGGGGTCATGTGGACTCCATGAAAATAGCCATCATCCAGATATGCAGGCGGGGCCCAGAGCATACCTCCTCCGTTGTACCGGCCGTTGCATACGAAAAGGTTCAGTAGCGGCCCCGAAAGCTCTTCCCAGGGACTCTTTTCATCCCTGCAATACAGAACTCTGGCCGTAGTGCTCTTATGCGCAAGAAACGCTTTAAGGCTGTGATAGTAGTAGGCGAAAGCTCCGGACTGCAGTCTCGAGCGAAACAGACTGCGCACAATGTGGCCGCTCAGTCCACTGGAGGCGATATTGATGAACAGGCGTCTTTGAATCTGCAGCTCCTTCTTTAGATTTCTGATTGTACGTTCGAATTCCTTTCGCTGCTTCGAATTTGTGGGTAATGGAAGATCCAGGATAGGGAGCAGTTCTACCTGTCCGATGTCAGCCCATATCCAGCGATTCTGCTGCAATGCTACGTCATAGCTATCGGATAACTCAGAAAGTGTGCGGATGAAGTCTGCCTCTGAATTGAGGTCAATGACTCCCAGAGGAACCTTTCGGGATAGCAGTCGGTTGCCGTCAAAGTAGCCGTTCAATACTTCATTGATTGTACCGTCTCCGCCGGCTGCTATGATCTGATCATGAGTTCGGCCCAGCAAAGCTTCCCGGGTTCGATGACTGGCATCCTGGGGCCCCCGAGTGATGTAGAGATCAAAATCGGTGAGTTTTTCTCTAAGGGCGGACTTTACCTTTTCGAATTCAAAGAGCCCATCTCCTCTTCTGGAGGCCGGATTTAAGATAATCAATCTTCTGGGTTGAGAGGGTTTCTTACGAAAAAAGAACATTCCTGGAATACTCCGTTTCTCTGACAGGCCCACATGATTCGGAAATCTACAAATCCAGCGCGTTTCCCTTTACCGCACATCGGGCTTGATTTTTATGAAGTCTGATGGGAGCCAACGGAATTTGTGGGGCTCCCCTGGTTCTGTCAAGGATTTAGGCTGTCAGTGCTGGAGTAAGTGTCTGGACCGGAGCTCAGCCTGCAGCCACACGGAGATCTATTCATTATTTAGGAGCAGAGAGGTGCTGGATACAATACCCGATGACATTCAATACAATAACACTTCGCTCACCATCCGCTGGAAAGATGGAAAGGAATGTAGCTACGATCTTTTGCAGCTAAGGCGAAAATGCCCCTGCGCTCAGTGTCGTGGCGGGCATGGACCGGTGGCCAACCGGCAGACCGATTCTATTCAGCAAATTCGTCTGGTTTCCTGGAAAAAGGTAGGTCGATACGCACTGCAACTCACCTTTTCTGACAATCATGATCTGGGCATTTATACCTACGACCTCTTGCGGAAAGGATGCGAGGAAGGCACTGGCTATATTCCGCCGGATGAGCGAAATTAATCTATCGCCGCATTTTCTCGAAGCCGGGAGGGGCACTCCTTAATGTCTGGACGCTGATTTACTGATCCCGGGGTGCGGGGTGGTTGACTTCTCATAGTCGCGGCCAGGAGCCTCGCTGCAGTCGGCGCCGAAACAAATCCGGACTTTACATCGTTTGAGTCTGGAATGAAAAAGGCCTTCTTGCAGACCTTCAAGAAAGCTTTCACAAACGGCCCTTATTGGAATCCAGGCAGATTCAGGACTTGATAATGCGATTCAGGGCTGGCTATTCAGAGATTTCTTCAGTGTCCGAATTGGAAAGCCAGCTCTGCAATTCGCTTCCGGTCATGGGTCTGAATTGTTCCAGGTAGCCTCCGTTGCGCCATTCCAGGAATGCCAGCAAATAGTTATCTGTATCCTGAATGCGATACAGGATTCCTTCCCACCCACGATGCACAACTTCATTTATCTGGACTTCAGCATCGTTCCAACGAAGGGTTCGCTGTTCTGGAATGCTATTGTAGTGTTCTTCCACGATGCTTGAGCCATTATATCAATTAGTGAGTTTTCGCCCCAGCCAGTTCAACAGTCCTTTTAGATCGTTCCGGCTATAGGATTCTCCCATGGGACGCTTCATAGGAGTGCCTGCAAGAGGAAAGAACGATGCAGTACTGATTGCTATCCATCTGGCTTCTTCATCCGGTTTATCAATTCCGGCTCCATGTTCTTTCGCTTCTGTCAATATGGCCTGCAGAGTGCTGAGAAATTCCTTTTCTGCCATGGCCGGAGTTTCCGGTGCCCAGCGAAATACAGCCTCTGCCAGCTCCGTGGGGCCTTTGAGATTTTCACCAAATGGCTGCCACATATCAAAAAAACCCAGCAAATAGGCGTTCAGTTTGGCCATAGGCTTCTTCCTGGAAGAGAGGATGTCTCTGGCAAATTCATGATGCCGATCCGCGAAAGCGAAGGCCACCTTGCGAACTATTTCCTTCTTATCCTTAAAATAAGTATAAACTGTTCCAACACCTATGCCCGCTTTTCCTGCAATATCCTGAATGGTGGTGCCCTTTACCCCTTTGCTCAAGAAGAGCGATATTGCTGCATCCACAAGAGCCTGATCTTTGTCGCCGCTACGAGGTCTTACCATTTTGTCTTCCGTACTGAAACCCATCGACTCATTGAGTTGATCTTCTGCAAAAGAATTCTGAATCTTGTAGTCTTTTCGGCCTGGCTATTTCGATTCGCTGTTTACAAACATAAACAGAGGAAAGCTAAAAGCAAGACTGCCCAGGAATGCCAGAAACAGATAAAGGAATACCTGCAAAATAGATGAAGTTCTTTGGTAGACATACCATAAAAAGAGAGCCAGAAGCATCATGGCTTCGATCATAAATGCCTGAGCCACCGGATTGGCCAGCGCCTCATTGTTCAATTCTGGTTGGGTGAATAAGGCATATAGATAGAGCGCGTTGGGCCCCAGAGCAGCCACAATGGCAGTGACAATAAGCAGGATTCTGATGCTACGGCTCAGGGCAATTTTTTCGGATTCTGTTGTGTTGGCGTGAATATTCATAAGTGAATATTCGGTAATAAATATTCATTTGGCGATGCTTTTTTCGCAGAAATGAGAAACCTTATCCGTCAGGACACATGTTTCTGGCCCCGCCATGCCTGCCGATCAGGTGGCTCATGCAGAGATAGGTCCGGGTCTATGGATTGGCTGGAAAATCAGCGGTAAGGGAAATTCGAGGATTTATGGAAAATGCTGTGCGCCCAGGAGGATTCGAACCTCCGACCTTTTGATTCGTAGTCAAACACTCTATCCAGCTGAGCTATGGGCGCCGCTGATGAATAAAAAAATCTGGTGGCTATGCGGTCAACCGGAATGCAATGGAAAGGGCCTCCGGGATGGAAATGGGATTTGATGATTGCCTCCAGGATTCCGGGATTTCATCCATGGCGGCAGGCTGCATTTTAGTTCAGCCCGGATCAAGAACGGAAGAATTCGCAGGAGCAGGAAATGAAAAAAGAATCAGCGGAAAAGGACCATCGCGGAAGGAATCGTTTCTGGATGGTATTACTAATGTTGCTCTGCGCAATTTTGCTGGGTTACGCCGGTCTGGCCAGTGTGGCCTACTGGAGACTGGAAAGGGAGACCGGTGTTCGAATTTCCCATCTTGAAAAAGAGGTCAATTCCCGCCAGAAGCAGATGAATCGGATGCTGAAGGATAAGTCCGGGCTGGAAGCAAGCCTGGAGGAAATGGAACAGGCTTTGAGCGAATTGAGGGAGAGGCAAAGGGTGGCCGATAGCCGGATGCAGGAGTTTAGATCCCTGCTTCAATCTTTAAAGTCATTGAGAGAGGCCGGAAACCTTACAGTTCGCGTAGTAGATGGACGGGCGGTGCTCACGCTTCCTTTCGATATTCTTTTTGCATCTGGATCCAGTAAGCTTTCGGATGGAGGACAGAAGGCAATTCGGCAGCTTGCTTCGGTGCTAAAGGATCTGGAGAATCACCGATTCCAGGTAGAAGGGCATACCGATGCCGATCCCATCGGCCGGCCGGGGTATACGAACTGGGAACTGGCATCGGAACGAGCCCTGACAGTGCTGCATACAATGGTAGCGGCCGGTATGTCTTCGAACCGCATCAGTGCTGCCAGCTATGGACCCACCAGGCCTGTGGCGGGAAATCGAACCGCTGCAGAGAAAGCGCGAAACAGACGGATAGAGATTGTACTTGTGCCGGATTTATCGAATCTTCCCGGAGCCTCCGAGATGGAAGAGGCCCTGCAGTCAATGCCTGAATAGTCTGCCTGGAGCAGCGATTTCGTGCGAAACAGATGGGGGACGGATCGCGAAGAAATTAGAAGTCGATGGAAAGTCCCGGAAGTAGTCCAACAATAATGAAGCTGATCGCCAGACTGTAGCCGCTCAGGAATGTAAAGAAGCTCCATTTCAGCCAGTAGAATTTTCTGCCCAGAATCATGGTGCTCATTCGGTAGAGATCATGGGCTACGTGCTTTCCAATCTCATTGGTATTGGAAAGAGCATCGGCCATTTCCCGTACGTAGGTATCTTCGTCGTACTCCTGAATAGAGGAGAAATGCAGCAGATAGTGAAAGCTATCGTCCTTCTTTATGTATTTTTTGGGGAGAAGGGAAATGATTGCGAACAGGATACTGAGTAGCGCCGTAACTACAGCTACCAGGATGCTGGGCAGAAAGTCCTGCCGTCCCACACCGCTCAGAGAAATTGGAATCAAAAAGGAATTGATGGTTAGAATCGCATAAGCCCGTCGATCGGCAAATCCAATGTAGCTCAAATGCTTTGCAATCAATGCGCTAAGGATGGAACCCCGAAACGCCGCCGGCCATTTCCAGTCGTCCGCGCTCTGCTCTGGATGCTCTGACATATGCCTGGTACCCAAACTGGGGATTGTCGCTGGCTGTGCCATCAAAAAATCAGGACGCAGCATTGATCTCCGGGAAGGCTGGAGAATCAGGCCTGCTTTAGAAAAAGAACAGTGGATCCCGACCCTGCCTGGTCGGGATCCAATCTGTTGACCCTATTTGGGAACGTGGCGAGCCAGGAACTGATCGTTTGTTCGATTCCATAGATCCACCAGAGCCTTTCGCTTCTGGTTCAGCTCATTGTTTACAGCGTTCGCCTGGTTCACCAGAGAATTGTATTCATTCACCAGGCGATTATAGGAATCTACCTGAGCCTGAGTTCTGCGAGAGGCATCTACAGACTCCAGGGATTGCTTGGCCCGCTCCAGTTGATCCTTCTTCAGAGCCAGGTCAACGAAGACAGAAGTCTTCTCCGCTTCCTCGTCGTAGAATTGCATCACTCTATTGGCTACCTGAAGCAATGAATCATCTCCTTTATGAGGCTGTAGATTCCGTAGTTTTTCCTGTCCTTCCCGGGCATATTCCTGCAGCGATTCACGATTCTGTTCGATTCCGCTGATGTCTTCTCGGTCCAGGGCTTGAATAAGATAGACTTCCTGCTTGTATGGTTTGAAATAGATGAGAAATATATCGCTTTGATAGCCCATGGCAGCGCTGGCCAGGCTCAGTTTGCGACCTATTTCATCCGTTCTGGACACCAGGTTAATGTTATAGTCTGCAGCGAATTTCTTTTCCACAGCCGCCGCCTCATCCGCTGCTTCATCCAGACGCAGGTTGGCCTGGCGCCGGGCCTCCATATAAGCTTCCATTGCATCGTAGGATTCTTCGGCAATTTTTTTAAGGTCTACCAGCCGACCATAGTCTTCGCTTAGGACGGCATGCATGGTCTCCAGAAGTTCCAGAGTACTTTCGCGATAGCGGTTATCCCCTTTGTAAGGTTGAACATTGCTAACATTTTGAATGGCCAGGCTGACTGAATCGATGAGGTTCCTTCGCTTCTGTTCCAGTTCTGCTGGATTCTTGCTATGGGCCACACTCTGCATATACGAAAGCATATTATTTCGAATTGGGTCTACCGGATTGCCCACCTGCTTCATATGCGCCAGGGCACCGGCCGGAGTGGCATCCGGTGCGGGTATAGTGGCACACTGGGTGATTAGTAGAAATCCGGCGCACAGCATTAGCGTCTTTTTAATTGTCTTCATTTCTTTTCTCCCTGGTTTTTCATCAGCTCGATGTAATCGTTCAAAATGTAGTATGCCTCTTCCAGGTAGGGATCGCCCTGCAATTGCTCCAATCGTTCCCGGTAGAGTTGTTTCGCATAGGGGTCCACGGACTGAGAGGCAAGATCAAAGCTCTGAATGTAGGCTTCATAGGCGGAAACCCTGTAGTCCCCGGCCGAATCGCCGGACTCCAGAGCTCTGCGAATGGGAAGCATTTCGTTATAGAATTCGGCCGGATCCAGGCTTACCGACTCTGGCATACTTGTCAGTGGCTCCAGATTCTCCATAAGCTGCTCTACGATGCGAAATCCCGGGGAATTGTCCACTCTGTCTTCGCTTCTGGATTGCAGGCTTTCCAGTGGCAGTGCAGGAGCTTTTTCGTAGGGCAATCGTTTATCAATACCCGGAGCTTCGATTACCGCCGGTAAATCTGATTCGCGGTACACAAACGGCGAAAATTCCGGGAGCTCAATGTGTGGCTCAACGCCGGTTCCCTGATGGCTCTTTCCATGTAGATTATAGAACAGGGCGGTGGTAACATTCAAATACCCCGGCGAGCGAGCCACCGGATCCCGGTAAGGTAGTACCCTCTGGGCTGTGGCCTTCCCGAAGGTTCGGCGGCCAACGATGATGGCCCGGTTATAATCTTTCATGGTTCCTGCAAAGAATTCCGATGCAGATGCGCTCTGCTCATTGACAAGAACCAGCAATGGATCCCTGTAGACTGCACCCCGGTTGGGATCCTTGAATACTTCGACTTCGTCTCCGCGTACCCCGAAGAATAATGGACCGGAGTCGATGAATAGTCCGCAGAGATCCGCCGCTTCGCGAAGGGAACCGCCACCATTGTTGCGAAGA
>JBHIXQ010000010.1:15289-15597 GCA_041984705.1 Leptonemataceae bacterium
AGAATCAAACCATCAATGCCCTCCCTTTTCAGTTTAACAATCTCGGCTGCCACATCGCTTGCGCTGGCGGGCATTTCCTCGGACTCCCAGGACTGGTAGAATGATGGAAGATAGATATATCCCAGCTTTCGCTTACCTTTAAGCACAAATCCAGAAACTATGTTCTCTTCAAGACGGAGCTGTTCTTTATACAGATTCACCTGGATCATTCGTCCGCCTGGCTTGCGAATCTTAAAGACTCCCCTGGTGGCAGAACTGGAAGCCAGAATCTCCTGTAGCTCAGATGCTCCATGATCGGCACCGTAGAT
>JBHIXQ010000011.1:0-15547 GCA_041984705.1 Leptonemataceae bacterium
CTGGAAATCCTGGACATTGACAATACAGCCGTGCGAAAATCTCAGATCGAGCGTCTGGAAAGGTTGCGAAAAGAGAGAAATCCGGATGAATGCCGACAGGCTCTGGAAGCGATTACGAAATGTGCAGAAACCGGAGAAGGCAACCTGCTGGATCTGGCTGTTCAGGCGGCTCGCAAGCGAGCCAGTCTGGGCGAGATTTCCGAGGCAATGGAAAAAGTTTTTGGACGATACAAGGCAGTTATTCGTAGTATATCGGGAGTGTATTCTTCTGAGATTGAAAACAACGAGGATTTCAAGCGAGCTACGTCTCTGGCAGATGAATTCGCGGAGAAGGAAGGGCGCAGACCCCGAATTCTCGTGGCCAAGATGGGTCAGGATGGCCATGACCGCGGAGCCAAAGTGATCTCCACCAGTTTCGCAGACCTGGGATTCGATGTGGATATCGGACCTCTCTTTCAAACGCCGGAAGAGGTGGCTCGTCAGGCCGTAGAAAACGATGTGCATATCCTGGGGGTATCCTCCCTGGCGGCCGGCCATAAAACCCTGGTTCCCCAGGTGGTGGAAGAACTGAAGAAACTGGATCGCTCCGACATACTGGTTGTCGTGGGCGGAGTAATTCCACAGCAGGATTACGACTTTCTCTATGAAGCCGGAGCCGCTGCGATCTTTGGACCGGGCACGGTGATTCCACAGGCGGCTGCATCCATTCTGGAAATCCTTCTGGGTAAAGAGCCTCAGGCACAGGCTGGCTGATGGCCCCATTCAATCCACGGCTGCTTTCTGATGGCCTGAATCGTGGGCCCAGGCGAAAAAGCGCTGCGGAGTACATCGACGGAGTGCGCGCGGGCAATCGCGTGGTGCTAAGTCAGGCCATTACCCTTACAGAAAGCACGCGACCGGAAGATCAGGAGCTGGCATCCGAAGTAGTGCATGCCTGTCTGCCCCATGCAGGAAACTCCCTTCGCATTGGAATTACCGGCATTCCAGGGGTAGGAAAAAGTACCTTCATTGAATCCTTTGGCCAGTTACTTCTGGAGCGAGGCCATAAGCTTTCTGTGCTTGCCATCGATCCGTCTTCTGAGCGAAGCAAAGGCTCCATTCTGGGTGATAAAACTCGCATGGAAGCTCTTACCAGAGAACAGAATGCTTACATTCGTCCCAGCCCATCCGGAGGTTCCCCAGGAGGTGTGGCCAGAAAGACCCGCGAAAGCATTATCCTTTGTGAAGCGGCGGGCTTCGATCGCATACTTGTAGAAACTGTAGGAGTGGGTCAGGGAGAGACCATTGTTCATTCCATGGTAGATTTCTTTCTACTGTTAATGCTGCCCGGTGCAGGGGATGAACTGCAGGGAATGAAGCGCGGCATTATGGAGATGGCGGATGGTATTGCTATCACCAAATCCGACTCCGGTAACGACAAGAAGGCCAAGATTGCAGCGGCGGACTATCGACGGGCTCTGGAACTATTTCCTCCGGCGGATCATGGATGGAAGGCTGAAGTGATACTGACCAGTGCGGTCACCGGTATGGGCCTGGATGAAGTCTACAGTCTGCTGGAGAACTTCCTGGATTCCATGAAAGCGAATGGTCACTTCGATAAGCGCTGGAAAGGCCAGGCTGTCTACTGGATGAACGAGTACCTGGGTGAACTGATTCGAAATCGCATTCTGGAAAATCGCGAATCCAGGGAATATAGAGCAGAGCTAAAGGAGAGGGTAATCGCAGGCACTCTATCTCCCTTCGAAGCGGCGGGTATGCTGCTGGACCATGCATTGAAAGATCGTTCCTGAATGCCGGGTCGGCACCCACCAGCCCAGATTTATCACTGGACAATATTTCCATATAGATGCAGCATCAGACCAGTCCCGGTTGTTCTGTGCCGTACCGAGTTCGTATGTAATGTGTGCAGATTATCCGGATTCTATAAGGAGAACTTCATGCGAAAGTACATTGCTCTTGCCTTAACTGTTTTTCTGGTTGGGGCCACTTCCATCCAGGCACAATCGAAAGAAGTGACTATCTCATCTATACCCGCATCTGCAGATGAGTTTATTCAGATGAGGGACAGACTGGCCACTACTCCCGAGGGAGGCGCTGCCATGCTTATCGTTGCTCTCATGGGCTTTTCCAAAAGTGAATCCCTGGGTATGCAGTTTCTAACATTGGCTCTGGATCAAAGAAACGTCGGGTCCGGAAACGCTTATAAAGGTTACGCACCATCTTCCAGCATCATGTATCATGTAAATCGACTGAATCGCCAGAATGTATGGTGGTACACTCCGTTTGCCTACGTAGAAGGTGCCACAGCGGAGGCCAACTACAAGGTATCGGCTCCTTACACAATCATTACTTCGAGAAACAAATACAGCGGCGATGAATCCTCGGGAAAAGTGAAAGTATTTGTAAACGTACACGGATTCAGTCCTCGTCCCATTACTGTTGCGAAAAACGATAAGGGAATCTGGAAGGCTTATGAATGTTCCTCTGTGTTTGTAAATGTACCGGCACCGGCCAGCGCCAGTAGTTCGGATCCCCTGTGATTGAGGTGCTGTGCAATCCTGGACTCTGATAGGCGATGAGTTAATGCCAGCCGGGGAGGAGTTCCGTCCCGGCTGGTTTAGACTTTGATCTGGTTGAATGCCGTGACAGTTATACTCATATATCAGGTCTGCGATTTGCTCCGAGGATTCAGAAAATGCTGGACTCTAAGGAGCAAACTTTAACTTCCTAAAACAGGAACGGTCCCATCCCAATCCTTGATGTTGCTGGCCTGTTCCTGTAATCCCTAGATTCGTTCACTATAGAGCGGCAGGATCTGGTCTTCAGGAGCCTTCTGAGCTAGCTCAGTAAAGAGCTTCAGCGCACCGGAAAAATCCCCTCTGCGATACAGCTCCATCGCTTCGTTATAGCGATTCATAATGCGGCTTTTCTGGAGTAATTGCTCCGGCGGATCTGCATCGAATATTTCATAGATTCTGGTACTCTGTTTCTTCCCTCTGAGGTACACTTCATCCACCTGTCTGGAATGGAAAATCCCGTGTCCCAGTTTTTCCATAGTGGAGCCTGAAACCAGAATGGGACATCCGTAATGAGTGGTCAGGCTTTCCAGTCTGGAGCAGGTGTTTACAGTGTCGCCAATCACTGTGGTATCGATTCGGCTGGGACTACCTACTGTGCCCAGTACCAGATCGCCGGAATTGATTCCGATTCCAAAGCCAGGAAGAAAACCTTGATTTGTATCGCGCAGAGATTGAGCAGATCGGGCCAGCCGAGCCATCTCAATGGCTGCAGAAACGGCGCGCTGTGCAGAGTTCATATCCCGCGAACTGGAACTACCTTCCGATGAGCCACTCCTGGTTTCATCCGAGAAAAGGGAAAGGATAGCATCACCTACATATTTATCAACGAAACCTCCCTGCCGGTAGATGCATGGTTCCATCTGCTGTAGATGATCGTTCAGTAATGAAAAAGTCTCCTGGGGTCCGCTGCCTTCGCTCAAAGTAGTAAAGGAGCGAATATCACAGAATAAGACGGTCATTTCGCGCAGTACGGAATCTCCCACCCTGACATCCACCGCTGAATTTCGACCCAGGTGATTCAAGAATTGAGTTGGAACGAATCGGTGGAAGGCATTCTTCTGCTCTGTAAGTTCAATGTTCAATCTTTCGGATTCATTGTGGACGGTGAGGAATCGATTGGCCAGGATAAAGATCAAGCTCAAGATGCATGCCAGAAAACCGTAGGGCACGAGGTGAATTCCAGTATGAAAAAATTCACTGTCCAGAACTCCCCAGAAACCGGAGGCAATGAGAATAAAGATACTGAGACCAAACAATAGCGAGTCGCGTCGCCTGGAAAGGATGACCTTGCCGATGAAGTAAACAGAGTACAGCAATGCCGGAATGGCCGCATAATGGAACGCTTTCAAAAGCAATTCGGTGTAGGGGAAGGGAACCACCAGCGTTAGAAAGGCTATGGCAGAGAATACTACAGCAAAGATTCTGAGGATGACCGGACTTCTTCGCTCGGCAAAAAAGTATGTGTGAACAAAAAAGAAGAATAGCGGGATTTCCATTGTCTGACTGAAGTATTTGATTCGATTGATCCAGGAAGTCTCCGCAATCGCACGATGAATCTGCAGGGTACCTGTGACTGAATCCAGAGCCAGAGCAAAGCAAAACAGACCAAAGAACAGGTTGTATTTATCCTGATTTCTTCGCGAAAAGATTACCAGGTGGTACAGGCCAAAGAAGAGATAAACGGTGCTAAGTACAATGCGCAATGTATCTGTATGGGTTTGTTCCAGGTAGGACAGTGGAGCGATTTCATAACCTCCAGAAAAGATTAGCCCATGGTTTCCATTCGCATCCAGCTTGGTAGGATGCTGATAGCCAGCAAAGTGTATCGTCAGGATATTTTCGCCAGGTTTCAATGTGGCGTTGTTCAGCGGTAAAGTAAGATGTCTGTAGATTTTTCTGTACTTTAACTCGGAGTCATTATCCAGGATCATTTGATCCTCTACCAGTTTTCCGTTTACATAGAGAGTCCATGACTCTCCGATCCACGGAAAATGGATTCCCATAGGTTGATTCAGGGTATCCTTACTCAGCGTAAAGCGGGTCTGCATGGTGCTGTGAATCAGAGAATCCCCGGTGGGAAGCTCCAGAACTTCGTTCAGGATGACTGGAAAGGAGTTTATCCTGCGAGAGTCCTTCAAGGCTGACGGCGGAAGTCCCTGTGGGTAATCCGTTTCAAACCCCTGAACCAGCGTCCATTCCAGTTTTTCCAGGGGAATAGTATCTATATTCTGGTGCGGACTGCAGCCGGATGTTATCAGTAAGAGCAGAATTCCTGAGTAAAGATATAGGACCCATCTGCGAAATATACGAGACATTATAGTAATTTCAATTAGCTGCTTCCAGGAGATCAACTTTAAATTGCTTTCGTCAGATTGAGCGGCCCCTATAATTACTTGACCGTAACCTGAGAATGGGCGCTACAGAGGTATGCTCAGCTATCAGACAAAGATGATTGTAAGCATCAGTCTGCTAGCTGCTGGAATATCTGCTTCCTCCTCCTATATTTTCTACCAGACCATCCAGAACCATGTCTGGACCCAGACTGCTGCAAGGCTGAAGGATATTGGCCGAACTGGACAGTTTCTTCTAACAGTGAAGGATCGAAAATCCATTCAGAATCTGGACAACCTTTCGGAGAAGCTCAGTGAAGCCAGACCTCCGGAATTACTGCAGTCCATTCGTCCGGGAGAGAATCTGCAGAGTCTTTCGGATGCAAATCGTCTGAAGCTTGAGTCCATGCCAGAATACCAGCGCCTGGTTCAAGTGATGAGGCAGATAAAGAATTCCACCAGGCAACAAATACCTGAACCGGGAACTGAGATCGCACAGAAGATCGATCCTGGAGATCCTCCTCTACTGCGTTACGCCTATATCCTGGTTCCAGTACCAGAGTCTTCCGATCGTAGAATCCTGAAGTTTATCGTAGATGGAGACGATCAGAGGCTGGATACAAATTCGGATGGTATCATTGAAGCCGATGAAGAAGCCACTCAGATTGGCATGCTATATAATGTATCTGCTCAACCACAGATGCTAAAGGCCTTTGAAGGGGAAGCCACCGCAAGTACGGAATATTATCGGGATGAATGGGGTGTCTGGCTTTCTGCCTACGTTCCTATCAAAGACGTTAATGGCCAGACATTTGCGGTGATGGGCATTGACCTTTCTGCAGAGAGCGAATTCAGTCTGGTGAATCGAACAAGGCGAATACTGGTAGCTGTGATTCTAATCAGTGTATTTGTTGCCGGTCTTCTTGGATTGATCATTTCCAGAATTCTGTCCCGCCCTCTGCTGGATCTTACGCATGCCGTGGAGAAGGTTCAGAACCGGGACTTCAAGGTTCGGCTAAAGACGAAATCCGGAGATGAGTTTGGACGGTTGGCCCAGGCATTTAATTCCATGGTAGGCGAAATCGAAAGCTATACTCTACACATGGAAGACATTGTAATTCGCAAGACCGGGGAGCTTCGCTCGACTCTACGTAGAGTAAAGGATCTAAAGAATCAGCAGGATTCGGATTATTACCTGACCACAATGCTGGCCAATCCGCTACTAAAGAATGGAAATACAAGCGAAACGGTGCATACCGATTTCCTGATCGAATACAAGAAGAAGTTCAAATATCAGAAATGGGAAGCCGAGCTTGGAGGAGATCTATGCGTTACCGGGAATCTGGATTTCGACGGTGAGAGTCATACCTTTTTCTTTAACGGCGATGCCAGCGGAGGTGCGCTTCAGGGTGCAGGGGGCTCCTTGATCATGGGAGCTCTGGTGAACTCGATTCTTGTGCGGGCCACCGGTCATAGATTAACCGATGCAGCAGGATGGATGGTGGCTACCCTCCAGGAACTGCATCGAGTGTTTCAAGAATTCCAGGGAGAAATGCACGTTGGCTGTGTGCTGGGTTTGATTCATGATCGATCCGGAAACCTACAATATGTGAATGCAGGACATCCCAGGTCGGTGCTTTACAGCAATGGGTTGACTCGTTTTCTCGAAAATGAGGTATATGCGAAACGTATTGGACAGGAGGGATTCAAACCGCAGGTGCAGAGGTTTCAGCTGGAAACCGGGGATGTTCTTATTGCAGGTTCCGATGGTCGAGATACCATTCTACTGGGAAAACAGCGAAACGATGAAAAGATCATCAACCAGGATCCAGATCAATTTCTGGATGTTGTGAGAAAGGGGCGAGCCGAGCTGCATGGCATTCGGGAAGTTCTATATTCCCTGGGCGAGCCCACGGATGATATTTCCATAATGCGAATTGCATACAGAGAAACCGTACATCCAGCAGGGGCATCCGCAGGAAGCGAAAGCCTGGTTGATGAAGTTGAAAAACTGATCGAGCTGTCAGAATACGAAACAGCTCTTTCTCTTCTTGAAGGAATGGAAGATGAGAACTTCTTCAAGCATTATTATTCCGGGCTGTGTTACTCGCGAACCGGCAACCAGGCCAGAGCCCTGGAAAGTCTGCAGGAAGCGAGAAATCTGGTAGGGGAGCGAGCCAGCGTACTCTACCTTCTGGGGCAGGTGTATGCCGAAGCCGGCCGTCGCTTCGCCGCCATCGAAGTATTACAGAAGGCTGCATTCCTGCAGCCAGAGGATGATCGAGTAAAGGCACTGCTGGATAAACTACAGAATGAATCCGGTGAAATGAATTAACCCTGGAAAGCGTTTGACCGCAGGTTGGACTACGAATTCTCGTAGATTGTGAGACAACCGGACGCCAATAAAGAATCCAAAAGACTGGCTGCACTGGAAGCAGTGCGTCATGTAAAAGACGGGATGGCGGTCGGGCTGGGAACCGGGTCCACGGCTGCACTGGTTATTGAAGAGCTGGGCAGATTGCAAAATACCGAGTCCTTGAATTGCGATTATTGCGTAACGTCCTATCAATCCATGCAATTGGCGCTGGAGGCAGGACTGAAGGTTTTCCCGGTGGAAACGTTTCAGTCTCTGGATATTTCCATCGACGGAGCTGATGAGGTGGATCCTGCCTTGAACCTGATTAAGGGAGGTGGGGCCGCCCATACCCTGGAAAAGATTGTGCACTCATTGTCTTCATCTTTCATCTGCGTTGTAGATGGATCCAAACTGGTATCCAAACTTGGAGAGAGAACTCCGGTACCTCTGGAAGTGCTACCCCAGGCCATCAATGTTGTACGTCATGAACTGGATCGTCTGGGGGCCAGAGAAGTAAGCCTTCGCATGGCCTTGCGAAAGGATGGTCCGGTGATTACAGATCATGGAAACTTCGTTCTGGATGTAAGATTCGAATCCATTCACCCGGAAGCGATGGAGAAGGAACTTAACTCTATTTCCGGCGTAGTGGAAAATGGAATATTCGCAAAGTGCAGGCCGTCCGAAGTGATCGTAGGTGAGTCCTCTGGAGTGCGAACGCTTAATCCCTGATGCCTGGTACTTCGGGAAATACTACAATACCGGAAGTAGGGGGACGAATCCCCGGCGATACGGTGCATGCTGTCTCGGTCAGTCTTCCTCACGTAGCGGATGTAATTGGCTACGAAGAAAAAAGATCTGAAACCATGAGTCGTATCAAATCAGGTTATCCTCGATTTGTTGCTCATCCTTACGTTACAGAACTGGTCTCCTATTTTCAGCCTTCCTTTGCAGAAACGCCATGCGTTGTAGTTTCGTCCAGGCGTGCTGCCAGTGATTTGTTTTCCTGGGCGAACTACCAGACAAAGACCATAGAAGAAGATGGAATCGTTGCCTTTCCCTTGCCGGAAGACGAGAAGCAGGCCTCGCACCTTTTAAGTTACATTCAGCATACTGGTTGTCTCGTCAGTTCCAGGCGAGCGGAGAGATTTCTATTGGATCGTAAGCTCCTGCTGGATGAGCAGAAAGAAGAGAGGGTAGCCCCGGGAACTGGTGAGGCTCTGGTTCAAAAGGAAATGGGCCGATTGAATGGTCTGTCCCAAACAGATGTATTTCTGTCGGCCAGCGGCATGAATGGAATCTACGGAGCTTTTCGTGGAATCCAGGAAATCCAGAGGGCCAGAGGTCGCGATCTATGGATTCAGCTGGGCTGGTTGTACGTAGATAATATTCTTATTCTAGAAAAATTCTCCAGTAACTCCATAAAGATCTATGAGCTTAACGATTTAAGCCAGGTTCAAAAGGTGTTCCGGGAACATTCCGGTCGAATCGCAGGCATCATAACCGAGGTTCCCACCAATCCATTGTTGCAGACTCCCGACCTGGTAGAGCTATACAAACTCTGCCAGGAAGAAGGATGCGCTCTTCTGGCCGACATTTCCGTTGGTAGTTCTGTCTGTATTGATGCCATACCATATTGCGATGTGGCTGTAGAGAGTTTGACGAAATTTGCCAGCGGATCCTGCGATGTGATGATGGGAGCGGTGATGGTAAATCCTCAGTCCAGCTTTCGTTCTGAGCTACGGAATCTACTTCCAGAGTTCCTGGAAGCCCCTTTTGAGGCGGATGCCGATCGCATGGCCGCCAGGATCCCAGGATACCGAGAGCGGATGATTCGCATTGGGGAGAATCTGAATGCTCTGGGCCGGCGGTGGAGCGAACATCACGGAGTAAAGAAGCTATATCGCGCGGATCAGGGGCCCTGGGCCGAAAATTACAGAAAGATTGCCAGAAAGCACAATGGCGAGGTTCTGCCCGGCGGAATGATTACCATGGAGGTTGGCTCTTCCATGGAACGTGTGTATGATGCATTACAGATATTGAAAGGACCTTCCTTTGGAACAGATTTTACTCTGGTGATGCTGTATATGTATCTGGCTCATTACGATCTGGTCTCTACCCCCGAAGGGAGAAAGCAGCTAGAGGAACTAAATATGGATCCGGGACTCTTTCGCATATCCATTGGCATGGAAGATCCGGATTCAATCTATGATGCCTTTGAGCGAGCCTTTGAAGCTGCCAGCTCCACTTCCTGAATGATTCGAACTCTGCGTCTGAAGCGGCCGGTTCTGCCGCCCGAATGAATCGGACTTCGCGTCTGAATCGGCGGGGCCATTTCCAAAATCATTGGAACTTCGCGGCTGAATGCCTTCTGAAGTTACCTGGCTGGTAGTTTTCACAAATCGGAGCTTCAATTTAGTAAAATCCGGCCGCTGAGAATCGTCTGGCATCAAAATTACAATCAGCTGAAGGTTAACATCTGTGGATGATCGAGGCTCTCACTTAAAAGCGAGAAGCTAAAGAAGGCCATCTCCGGAAGAACTCAGGCCCTGCGGACCAGGGCTTGAGCTTTTCCAGTGTATAGAGTGTATAGAGTTTACAACAAATAGATTGGGCTATCGCGCCGGAAGTCGGGCGTCCGGAGAGACCTTATCTCCCTTTTCGTAGAACCGGTGTCCCTTATCGATAGCCTTCTGGATTTCTGGATCCGGTTTCAGGGATCGTGTGCGGATCTTCAATTCCTTGAGAGCTCTGGGACTGGGAGGGACATTGCTATCGAATTCAGGACTGTCCGGAATGAGGATACTGGGAATGGGAATGACGGGCTTCTTCTCATACTTTTTGACAAGAGCGATAATGGCCGGAGCATATTCGTAATTATACTCATCGTTCCATTTCTGAAGCACTGAGATATAGTCTTCTGGAGGCTTCGCTCCTCGAATGAGAACCATCTCTGCAATGCCAACTGTCTCCTCACTGCCTCCGTCTATTTCTCGAAACACGGCCCAACCACCCTGGAGGTCGATGGCATTCTTTTCGATAAGCATTTTTGCTATGTCGAACTGGCCGTAATTCATGGCCCATCCAAACTCGGTAAGTCCGCCACCGCATCCCTGAAGCTGCTCCGAGCTGCCACTGGCTCCAGCCTGGATCAGTACCGCAGCCATTTCCTTCCGATAATGCACGATTGCATCTCGCAGAGGCGTGATACCAACATAATCCTGAGGCGATGGTCTTGCTCCGGCCTTCAGCAATGCCTTTACGATGGGCAGGTTATTGCTTCGCGCGGCATAGTGAAGCGGAGTGAGTTTTGACATCTCTTCGGCTTCATTCACGTTGGCACCGGACTGAATCAAGGCCTGAACTCGGGCCAGGTCCCCATTTTTGGCCGCATAGTGCAGGGACTGTTTGTAAGAAGTGGGATCTTTGCCTTCCAGCATAAGCGCGATTTCTACCTGACCATCCAGCCTGGCATAGTCAGCGGCCGTGCACTGTACATCGTAGTTTTCGGAGATGCACCAGTCTCCCTTTGTCTTCTTTGTGCGGTCGGCTCCGCGACGAAGCAGTTCTTTCACCATTTCCATGTCTCCATTGCTGGAGGCAGACATAAGGGCCGTGCGTCCGGTAGTAGGATCCTGCCAGTTTACATTGGCTCCTCTACGTATCATGTCCCAGGCAACCTTGCTCATCGCATCGCCCACTTCATCTACGCTGCGAAGCGCCCACATAAGGTTGGAGTAATCATCTCGATCATGTTTATTTACATCGGCTCCTCGCTGGATGAGCCAGGCGGCTATTTCAGGGCTACCCGGGCAATGTATGACTGCACCACAGGTAGCTGAAAACCGCAGATGGCTTCCGACATCTGATCGCCGGTGGGCCTGGCCTGCACGGAAGTTGCGAAAAAGAATAAAGTTAAAGCTCCGGCACTTAAGTACACCTTTTTCATGATCATTAGAACATCTCCTGGAAACTAAGTCTTTAGACGGCAGTCCCTCCAACTTCGTTCCGAATGAAGATGCTTTCAAGCCACTTTATTTTGCCAGAATTATCCGCGATAGTAAGTGAGGTTTTCCGGCGCCAGGGGAGTGTTTCCCAGAATGGCATCGGAAGCCTTTTCAGCCATCATCACTACAGGTGCATAGATGTTTCCGTTTGTGATGATAGGCATTATGGAGGCATCCACCACTCGCAATCCCTCCATTCCATGGACCTTTAAAGTGTCCGGGTCGACCACGGCCATGGAATCTGTTCCCATTTTGCAGGTTCCGGAGGGATGTAGAGCGGTTTCTGCATCCTCGGCCACCCATTTCAAGATCTGTTCGGGCGTTTTTACTTCCGGGCCAGGGGAGATTTCACCTCCGTTGTAAGGCTTCATGGCGGGCTGGTTCAGGATATCCCTGGCTCGCTCAATGGCCTCGGCCCATTCGCGCCGGTCCTGTTCGGTGCTCAGATAGTTAAAGAGAACGGCCGGGTGTTCTGCTGGATCCCTTGATTTGATGCGAACATGCCCCCTGGCATCGGAAAACATGGGTCCTACATGCACCTGGTAACCGTGGCCTCCCTCCGGCGACGAACCATCGTATCGTATGGCCAGGGGAAGGAAATGAAACATTAGATTCGGGTACTCTTCGGATGGATTGCTTTTGATGAATCCGCCGGCTTCAAAGTGATTCGTAGCAGCAGGTCCTTTGCGAAATAGCCATTGAAGCCCTATGAATGGTTTTCTCCAGAGCTTCAAAGCAGGATTCATGGAAACCGGTTTCAAGCATTTGTACTGCACGTATACTTCCAGATGATCCATTAGATTTTCGCCCACTCCCTTCAATTCATGGACCACATCAATACCCAGACCTTTTAGATGATCGGGATCTCCTACGCCAGAGAGCTGAAGTAGCTGAGGGCTGTTGAAGGCACCTGCGCACAGAATTACTTCCGATCCCCTTACCTGATGCTTCTTTCCGCCCTTGATGTATTCTACGCCTACAGCTCGCTTACCTTCAAAGATTACCCTGGAAGTAAGTACGCGGCTGCGCAATTCCAGATTCTTGCGATGCTTTATTGGATGATAATAAGCTCTGGCAGCACTCCAGCGTCTTCCCTGTTTGACGTTTCGATCGAATAGTGCGAAGCCTTCCTGTTTGAATCCGTTTACATCATCGGTGCGGGGATGTCCGGCCTGCTCTGCGGACTCCAGGAAGGCAGAAAACAGAGGATTGATGCCAGGGCCCCGTTCCAGCCACAGAGGACCTTCAATTCCGCGAAAGGGACGACTGCGGCTTTTTGCACCTACATTGTTTTTTTGAGGATGGAGCTGGCTTCTCTGCCATGCAGGTCTCCATTCTCTTAAAGTAGGGCAGGCAATGAGCATAATCCCATTTTTCCAGTCCGGGAAGTTTGGCCCACTTTTCGTAATCCAGGGGATTTCCTCTTTGAAAGATCATACCGTTGATGCTGCTGGATCCACCCAGAACCTTGCCCCGGGCATGATAGACCTTGCGACCATCCATGAAGGGCTCAGGTTCGGACTCATACATCCAATCGTAATGCTTGTTTCCAATAGGGATGGTAAGCGCTGCCGGCATATGAATAAAGAGATCCCAGATGTAATCCGGTCGGCCGGCCTCCAGCATGAGAACCTGATTCGCTGGATTCTTGCTCAGTCGATTCGCAAGCACGCAACCTGCGGATCCACCTCCTACGATTATGTAGTCATACTGCTTTGCCATCTGGTTCTCCTTTCATTTTTTTGCTGGTTGGCCCTGACCGATAATGGTCCTATTCCAGTCTATACGGAGAGTCTATGTCCCCGTTTTCCACAAATACGGTTTTAATCTGAGTATAGTGCCTCAGTGCTTCCATGGAGTTTTCGCGGCCTATGCCCGATTGTTTGTATCCGCCGAATGGAATTTCAATGGGCGTAAGGTTGTAATTATTTATCCATACTATTCCAGCCTGCAGGGATGCACTTACTCTATGAGCACGATTCAAGTCTTTCGTAAATAAACCTGCTGCCAGTCCGAATGGCGTTGCGTTTGCTCTACGAATCGCTTCTTCTTCGCTTTCAAACTTCAGGACGCTCATCACCGGACCAAAAATTTCTTCGCATACAATCTGCATTTCATCGTTGCATTCTGTAAAAACCGTAGGAGAAACAAAGTTACCGGCGGCCAATTCCTCGTGGCTGCGACCGGAGTCTTCTGAGGCCACCGAGGAAGGATTCAATTTCACCTGGTCCGATCCTATAAACCGCTTCGCGCCGCCCTTTGTGCCCAGCTCAATATAGCCTGTCACCTTCTTGAAGTGATTTCTATCGATCAAGGCGCCAATCTGGGTTACAGGATCCATGGGATCGCCTACAATGAGTTTCTCCGTGCATCGTTTTAATTCTTTCAGGAATTCCTTTTCAATAGATGAATGCACGAACACTCTGGTACCGTTGGAGCAGATTTCACCCTGGGTGTAGAAGTTGGCCATCATGGCAGCCTGCACTGCATTGGGAATATCAGCATCATCGAAAATAATCAGAGGCGATTTGCCGCCCAGTTCCAGGGTAACGTGCTTCAAGGTGGCAGCGGCGCTGGCCATAATCTTTTTGCCGGTTCCCACTTCCCCTGTAAGTGAGATCTTATGAATGTCCGGATGAGCGACCATGGCTTTACCCAGCTCTGCATCGCCCAGAAGAACCTGGAAAAGGCCATCCGGCAATCCGGCAGCATGGTAAATCTCAGCCAGTTTGAGAGCAGTCATCATCGTCAATTCGCTGGGCTTGAAGATCATGGCATTTCCGCCGGCAAGGGCCGGGGCCGATTTCCAGCATGCAATTTGAAATGGATAGTTCCAGGCACCAATGCCTCCTACCACGCCCAGAGGTTCGGGCACCGAGTAGGCATAGTTCTTACCCAGGGGATAGTAATCGCCCTTTAAAAGAGCCGCGGCATGTGCGAAATACTCCACAGCATCCGCACCGGATACAATATCCACCGATAGAGCTTCCTGGATGGGTTTCCCTGTGTCCCAGACCTCCAGAGTAGCCAGCTCATCGTTCTTTTCGCGAATGAGTTCCGATGCCCTGTGTAGTATTCGGGCACGATCTGCGGGAAGCAATCCGGCCCAGTGCTTCTGAGCTGTTTTTGCATGCAGTATGGCCTCTTTGAGCTCTTCATCTCCGGCAACAGCTGCTTCACCAATCTTTTCATTGGTGGCCGGATATTCTATGGCCAGAAACTTGCTGGTATCTGCTTTCGAATACTGACCATTGATAAAGCTCTGGATTGTAATAAATTTCATTTATGAATCCTCGGAGGATGTTTCTCGCACTACCAGCGGTCTTGGAGGAGACCAGACATGGGTCAATCGGGAAACCAGCATGATAGTAACCATACTGGAAAGCATGGCTGTGGTTCGAAACGGGAAGTTTACCACTCCATCTTCGCCTATCATGGGGTAGGGCAAAAAGGTGGGAATACCCAGCACCGCTTCACCGCCACCCAGTCTAAGAAATAGAGCTACCAGAAACCCTACCAGGCTTCCAATGGCATTGGTCTTCTTATCGAACAATGCCAGAATCAATTGCGGAAAGAGGATGCAATATACAAAGTCGCTGCAGAGAAACCAGAGTTCGTATACACTCTTTACCTGCAATGCGATCAAAGTGGCAGCTATTCCTACAATCCAGATGAGTCTTTTAATTACCTTTGGTATGCCGGAATGATTCTTCTTTGCGAAGAACGGCCTGTACACATTCCAGGCACCCAGCGAAGAGGCAGATAAGATGGATGAATCCGCGCTGCTCATTACAGCGGATGCCAGAGCTCCCAGGCCAATGATGGCAATCACCGCAGGGGCCAGATTCTGCAATACATAGGGCAGCACCACAGCCGACACTTCCGGTCCTTCCAGCCCCAGAGCTGTCCAGTCCGTGGTAGCTTCAATCATTCCAATGATCATGGCAGGCATGGCAGCCACAATGCAAAGTACCCCGGCTCCTATAGAGAGCCATCGTGCCACCTGGCCGTTCTGGCTGGAAAGAACTCGCTGAAAATAGACATGCCAGGGGATTCCACCAAATATCAGAAGAAGTGCAGAGTCCCACCATAGAAAATAGGAATCGCCCCAGTTGGGATCTTTCCATCCTTCCAGGGGAGGAAATAGATTCGCCATGGGCCCCATTTCAGCTTTGTAGTCGCCATAGAGGCTACCGAGGCTGGCTCCATCCGGAATGAGAAACGGTATGGTAAGCCACAGTCCAACGATGAGGATACCCAGTTGAAGCACATCGGTAT
>JBHIXQ010000012.1:0-15414 GCA_041984705.1 Leptonemataceae bacterium
CTGAAGCGATGGTTAAGCCCTGATGGCAGAAGAGCGCTTGTATAATTCTTTAGATCTCGATTCAGAGGACAGGATCATCGCACCTCAATGAATTCGAATCCCGAAGCGAATGAGAAGCACCTGGTTCTGTAAAGAATGATCCGGACTGACCTTCCCTGGCAACATAGCTCCTGAATAGTTGTCCCGGACTATGCTGCAGAACCATTAAACCTCTACTATGCTTCGAGTGTTCTACGTTCTACGGAGGACCCAGCAATCGGGAAATCAATAAGGCCAGTCCATCCAGGATCTCTGACCGCGAGACCGAATGCAGGTCGGTCTTCTGCAGAGAAGCCTGCGCCAGCATTCTTCCTGTGGAGAGATCGATGACCTGAAAAAAGAGGGAAAGGGAATAGGTTCGTTGCACCAGGCTGTCCTCGGGCCGAATATCGATTTCGCCGCGAAGCCAGTAGCGACCTGGATAGCTGGAGTTCAATGCCAGAAGTTCCTTCCCCTTCAAGAAATCATCCGCGTCCGATGAGTTTTCCCTGGTTTCAGGGTTTGTGAACGGATAAGCGACCTCCGGAGATTCGATACCTTTCCGTCGCAGGACAAAGCGAATACTATCTCGTAGAGATGAAGATTCAATGAAACGATGCGTGAGTCCGAAGACCTTGATATAGCCCAGTCCCACCATCTCTATTTCCGGTAGCTCTTTGCGATGCCAGTTTCTGGATTGCCATCCCTGGCAACCGGTAAGAATCAGACCGGCCAATATAACAGGGAATATCTTTCTGGATTCTAGTAGCAACATCTCACTCCCAGTCGCTGAGATCTCTTAAAGGGCGATGCAATGCGAAAATCTCGGCAATTTCCAAGGCCAACGATCAGCGGGTTTCCGAAGGGTCCCACAGCCCACTCCTTCGCATTGCTTCTCATGTCTGATGGCAGGCCGTTTTCCGGGGGGCAGTAAATTCCGGTGGGATGAAGGTCTTTGCCCCACCCACAGATAGTTGCCTTTCTGGATGAGGAGGACCGGCATGCCCAGGACCACTCACGATGATTGCATATACGACCATCTGCATCTGCACAGATTCTCGTAGCCTGCTCAAAATTCAGCCCGGTTACCGGCATCCGTCCTCGCCTGGATTCTGAATCGCTCAACTGAGAGCGAGAGGCTCTGGATCGTTCGAAACGATCGATACCGTAAGACTGGCCAAAAAGGCGAAAAAAGCTGATTTCATTTCGGGTAGTAGACTCCAGGTGGGAAAATTGCTCTGCGGCAGATTTATCCCCGGTGTTAGCAGAATCCGACGATACACAGGCCGGGAGCAATACCAGGGCCATCAGTGCCAAGACTACCCACGCTTCGTTTCCTGATTGAACAGAGGTCACGATCGACCTCCCAGCCTTCCTGGTTCAGTGTCCGGAAAGTTGACTTCCTTCAGACGCAGTCCGCTCCCCGATGGACTATCCAGAATTTCACTGTCTATCGGTCGGTAGCTCTGACCGGGGAACCGAATAAAAAGTTCGCTCCACAGATGAGCATCACAGATGCCGGTCACCGTATCGCGCGCATCGCTACTGGCGGAAAGGGACAATTTACATCCCACCGGGTCTTCAAAATCAGGCATGGATCTGGAATCTGAAACTTCTTTCGACTCCGGCATCGCTGTGGATTTCTCAACAAAACGAACGGCATCAATTTCGTTGATGCGAATCTTTCGTAGGCCTGAACGAGTGAGAATAGAGATCTTCCTGGCAGGGAGAGCCAGTAGACCTCGGACCTCCCCTTCATCAAATTTTAAGATTGCTTCTCTCTGAAGTACAGTATGCGAAACTGCGGATGCTTTTTCAGTGACCTGGCTTCCGGGGGGATCGATCTCCAGTTCCTTTCGCATTTGATGCATGATTTCTGCAGGACTCTTTTTATCGGTAATGAATGGCTCGGAAGATGATATTCCTGGATAGAGCAAGACGGCCAGAAACAACAAGATCTGACTCGCCTGGAGACAGGGATTTCTTAGTAAGAAAAAGATCATTAATCATCGGTGTCTTTTTTCAGTTCTGCGTTTCGAATTTTTTATCTGGAAATCCTGGTCTGTTTCTTTGCGAATCCATTCTCAATGTCTTGAAGAGAAAGGACCACCGGATTATCCTGTCTCCTGAAAGGGAGTACCGGAATTTGATCCGATCTCAGGAGGAAACATGAAAGAAAAATTATTTCAATATGTCCTGGTAGCCATCGCTCTGGCCTTCACCATTTTCTTCTTTTTCTATGTGCTTCCGCCGGCACTGTCGCCGTTTGATCCCTGGTCCGCAATCCTCGGCGGTTTCGTCAATCCATTCGCCGCCGGCTATTCCACCGATGTAATCCTTTGCTGGGCGGTGCTGGCTGCCTGGATCCTGTATGAAAGGGATCGAGTCAAATACGGCTGGATCTGCATTTTGCTGGGAGCAGTGCCCGGGGTAGCTGTGGGATTCGCGGTCTATTTACTGATGCGGATGAAGCAGGGCGTGCGGTAAATGGTCGGGGGGCTATACAGAAATCAGGCGACAATCTCGTAATTTCCTTCTCGTGCGTCTTTGATACCAGCTCTAATATTTCGAAGTAACGTCAGATCCTTCAGGATTTCCGCCATTTCCTCATCGGACGCAATCAGACCCGAAGTAACAAAGTTCATGGCACCGAATGCAATGAAATTTGAGATGGTGCGTTTCTGTCCTTCCGCTGACTTTTTCGAGGGTACAAGACGGTTGCGCACAGTTCCCGGCAGATGGAATCAAATACAAAGGCCCGAAGGCACTCTAAACATCAGCCCTGGACCACCAGAAGTTCAACAGCGCCTGCTCTATTTCTTCTCTAGAGAACGGGTCTGCATCGATTTTCAGAGATAAGTAGGCGACGATAGCTTTGCACTGATCCGAAGAGAAATGAGAGAATCGCCTTTCTCCCCATTCCAGGTAGGTAAGATGACGGTCCACATCCGGGGGCCAGAAAACCCGGGCTATCTTTTGAATGGAGTCCTTTACCCCGTCCTGAAAGTCCGAGGTTAAATGAAAAACAGGATTCGCATTGTCCAGCGGCGATCGCAGATCAGCAATCAGGAAAGCCGGTAGAAAGAAATGAAAAGCAATGTCGCTGAGAAAGGATAAGGCCTCTCCCATTTCCAGAAGTTCAGCAGGGAGCATACTCCAATCCGTTTGCCGCTGGAATGCTGACTCCACAGCAATGACCTCATCGTCTCGAATTGCGTAAGAATCGATAAGCGCCTCATCCCCCGGATAGACTGATTCCGCAAAGGCCTGCTTAATTTGTCCGATGACCTCCTCGACCATGATTGAGAGTAGTTGACTCCCTTTGCTTCCACTGTCCAATGATTTACAATCTGGATTCAGACAAATCGAGACAGAAACACTGCCGCCTTGCAGTTTCCAGGTGCGAAAGTCTGGCTTCACCAGACGCATATGGATCGGTCGCCCTCTGGTTGACTCTGTCTCGGGAACGTCGGGGGGCTCTTGTAGCCTTCGATACGGCTGAGCTGCCGAGGGTTGGTACAAAGAAATGCCGCTCCCGCACTACTCCACCACTATCCATTCGCCCACTCGCACAAACCGGTATCTTTCCCCAAACTCCTCTGCAAACATCTCCACCACGTCATCCGAGCTATCATGCGTTCCCAGAGCTACCAGACCTGGTTTCAACTCCTTGATTCTTTCCAGATTCGATTGCGCATCCTCTTTGCTCAATGGATGCAAAGGGCCTTCACCAGATGCGAAGATCCTCTGACCGTTTATGCCCAGAGGATTCATTCGTCCATCGGGCACAGGAAGATGAATATCTCCCACTATGCCATAGATGGGCTCGGAGAATGTCATTCGCACATGAACCAGAAGCCGCTCCAGGGTTTGATGACCGCAACCTACGATGAGCACAAGTCCTTTGCCCCGAACATTGATCACCAGAGCTTGCTCCTCGATGTAGCCAATAAATAGCTGTCTTGGTATTCCACCGGTGGTGGCTATTCCAGGCAAAATCTCCTGCGCCATGGCTGTTTCCCGTATCGCCAGGGCCGCTTCGCCTCTATTCCGGCTTTCAAGATAGTTTCGCAGAGGTTCCAGCTCAAGAGGCTGGGGAGTATAGAGAGGGATGCTCTTATTCGTAGATTCCAGAAAACTATATAGATCGCTATCTGGAGTATCCAGTTCCCCTACATGATCAAAATGAGTATGCGAAAGAAAGATGGCATCCAGATCCTCCCATTGAACGCCGGTTTGTTCCATATTATGAACCAGAGCCGATGGATTCGTTTTCTGCGGATTATGGCCCAGGTCAAACAGGATAGTTCCGCGATCTGTGCGAATTAAATAGGAAACTCCTACCTCGGTTCTCAGACTGCTCCTATCCTCAAGAGTAGCATTACCCCTATCGCCGGATGACGCGTCCGGTACATCGCCGGAGCCATCATTAGACGTTTCTTCATCGAAACCATTGGAGACAGCCGTTGACGGATCTTCAAGTCTGCCATCAAAGTTCACCAGCGGCAGAATCTCCAGTCTTCGCACATCGGCCGCGAACTCCACAGGAGGATGCCCTGGTTTCCATGATTCCCGGACCGAAGATGCGCGAATGTAATGATGAGCCAGAACGCCAGATACCAGAAGCCCCAGGCTAGCCAGAGTCAGGCCCATCCATTTTAGAAGTCTTCCTTTCTTTGTATGTTTGCTCATGTTATTGCAGATACGGCTCCAGATCTTCCGGCACCGGCATGGGACGCACAGGACTTACATTGGCGCCACCAGTGTTTCCCAGAGGAACCCAGATTCTGGACACCACCAGTGAAGCCACTATGCGAAAGATCTGTCCAAGCATTTCTTTCACATCGCCCCGGTGGTATCCTACTTTGAACATCCACCAGTGAGACCTGGTATGAGCGATCACATAGGGCTGACTGAGAATATGAACTCTCCCCAGCCTGTAGAAGACCCGGTCCCATTCCTTTCTCTTATAGAAGTCCAGGGCCAGTGCCATTTCTTCCTTTAGTTTCTCTGACTGCCTTTTGGGCATTTTCCATGTTGTTAGATTCATGCAGCTATTCTAGTCTATCCGCTCGACAAAAACTTGAAGAAACTGGCTATCTTCACACAATCCGGACAAAACTCCGGGTTCGCGGCTCACTCGATTGATATTGACTTAAATGCCGTTAGCTGCCAGAATCTGCCTGCGCCGATGAATGAATCCAACGAAAAACATCTCATGCTGTTTCCGGATCGTTCCCTTTTTGTAGGAGCTCTTTCAGACAACGGGATGCATTCGCATCATGCCTTACAGATTGTCTGCAGTCCGGAGCCAGTTTCCATTCAGACAGAAAAGGGAACGCTGGATTCCTTGTTCACGGTAATTGCTCCCAATGTCAAACATGCGATTTCCGGAAATCATCCGGCTCAATGCATACTTTTGATCGATGGCGAAAGCTCACTGTGTCATTCCATTGAAGACAGCAGTCTGATGAAAAACGATGTGCTTTCTCTTGATTATCCTGCCGGTATTCGACCATTGACTTCACCGAGCTGCCAATCTTCGCTTGAATGGATGGATGCATTTTTACGAGAGCTTCCTGGAAATCCTCATGGAAGCCGGCCACTTACGCTGGATTCTCGTATCGCATCTGCCTGCGCATATATCCAGACTGATCCAGAATATAAAGCGTCCCTAATTGAACTGGCACAGCATACCGGGCTATCCGAAGGACGATTTACCCATCTCTTTAAAGAGCAGATGGGCATACCTCTGCGAAAATACATTCTATGGCTACGACTGCGTAAATCAGTGTCTGCTCTCCAGCATGGCCTGTCCCTTACCGATGCAGCCCATGAAGCCGGCTTCGCCGATCAGGCACATATGAGTCGAAGCTTCAAAGAAAGCTTTGGCTCCAGTCCCGTAGATCTTCTGACGGCCCGGGGTAACGTTCGCATAGCATTCTGCCAGGATGGAGCCGTTTGATCGGGAGCTCAATGGGCGCTACGCCGGCCCGGTTCGTCTTTGCACGCTCCGCTGTCATAAGTCGAACCTGTGCATGAGAACTGCAACCGGCGGGATTCGCATTTGCACTCTCAGCTGCCATAAGTCGAACCCCCACAATAATGCCGGTTTCGAGTAGGCCCGCTGAAATGTGTCACCGATCACCTGGACCGAGAGGTGGATCGACTGCCATTGAGATCTTTTCTGGATCTATGCCCGGGCCCGGAGCGAGATTCCATTCCCCTCTTAGTTCTGAGTTCCCCTTTTGCTTTCGCTGATTTCTCTGTCTTCCTGGCATTGCCAGCGGCGCTTTTCTCTGTCATATTGTTCTGGATGCCCACTAGCATTGCCTTTTTCTGCATGGATTGCACAAGTTCTCGAATCCCTTCGCTACCTTTATGCGGATTCCTTCTGCAATGATTTAACAACGCAGATACATCGCCTCGAATCTGCTGAAGTGTCTGAATCTTTTCGTCCAGCTCCTCCAGTTTCATCGCCATTTTGTTCTCCATGACATGCGATGCTTCCTTTCTGGATCTGCCCAGCAACTGAAGGAAGTCCCGAATTTCGAAGAGGCTGAATCCCAGCTTTTTCACACGATCCACAAAGACCAGAGAGTATAAAGCCTCTTCGCCGTATTCTTTGTAGCTGTTTTCCCTTCTTTGTTCGGCTTGAATGAGCCCATACTTTTCGTAATAGCGAATCGTATGTCGACTTATGCCGGTGCGTTTTGATAGCTCCAGGATCAGCATTTCGTCCTCCAGATCCCAAGTCTAACGTTCAACCGGCTATTGGTCAGTGATTTTTTCATTCTTTTCCAGTTTTTTTCGATTCGGGCCTTGACATTAGAGTTAGCTCTAAGGTGTAGAATGACCCATCAATTGCAAAACTGCGCAGGGGCAACGTGAATGCATGGGTTTGCCCTCGCCGTATTTTGCAACCCTGGAAATTCAGGGCAGGAGAATTCAAAATGACGCATGCAGCTCTTAGTGTTTTCGCTTTTGGAGTATATATGGTAGGCCAGGGCGCCATTTTGCTTCTGGCACCGGACCTAATCCTTATTCCCGCCGGGATGCCCCCGGCCGTCGATGGGTGGATTCGCGTGGTAGGGCTATGCCTGGTAGTCTTATCTTATTACTATATGCAAGCAGCCAGAGCCGAACTTCGCGAGTTCTTTGGATGGACGGTCCATATGAGGATCTTTCAATTTGTAGCCTTTACGGGTCTGGTGCTGGCCGAGTATCTGCAACCCATCGGCCTGGTGTTCTCCCTGGTGGAAATGGCCGCGGGTATCTGGACTCTGGTGGCATTGAAATCGCAAAGACCTTTGCATTCTGGCAATTGATTATATTATGAGAAGCGATTTCGAAAAACAATTATAGCCATAAATAGGAATAACTCAAAAATCGAAGCAATCTGGAGGAGAAAAGAATGTTTAATACTATTGGAAATCCTGAAGGGACACGGCAAGAGAGACCCGTGGAGCCAGCGCTTAAAGAACGAAAGCGAAAGTCAGTAATCGATACACGTATCGCAGCTATGGTGCTTTTTACAACAGCATCTCTACTCATGGCTGCAGCCTGCAGCAACCAGATAATCGGAGAACCACCCATTGAAGATAGTCCAGCCCGAGAAGCCCTGGGAAACAAGAAGGTGCTCATTGTAATTTCTGCCCAGCCGACCTATGGAGACACCGATGAGCCCACGGGCTACTGGCTAAGCGAAGTGACTCATTTCTATCATGTGCTGGCTCGCCACGGTATCAAGATGGATATCGCATCTCCGGGTGGAAAACCAGGAGTTCTGGATCCGCGAAGCGATGACATGGACGATTCCCTGAATGCAACCTTCTGGAATAATCCGGATCTAAAATCACAGCTGGATGCACCTCTGGATCCGGCCCATCTCAATGCGGCGGACTATGGAGTGATCTATTTCGCAGGAGGACATGGCACGATGTGGGATTTTACGGAATCCGATGAACTGGCCCGGTTGGCTGCGGAAATCTACGAAGCCAATGGTATTGTAAGCGCCGTTTGCCATGGACCGGCTGGACTCATCAATGTAAAACTCTCAGATGGAAGCTATCTTCTGAAAGACCGCAAGGTCACTGGATTTGCTAACTTTGAAGAGACTTTGATAGGAAAAACCGATCTTGTCCCTTATCTCCTGGAGGATAAGCTGAAGGAAAGAGGTGGGCAGTATTCCAATGCCTTTCTGCCATTTACATCCTATGCCGTCACCGATGGAAGGCTGGTAACCGGGCAGAATCCATTTTCTTCGAAAGAAGTGGCGGAGCAGGTCATCGCCGTCCTGGCTACGAAATAGGACTTCTCATAGCAACGCGGTCCGGTTAGATGCATCAGCTCGTCTAATCCGATAAAGGAGCCGAGCTGCGATGCAACCCGTTTACGCCCTGGCCGGCTCCGGACCCTCATGGGCCCGGAGCGAATCTTTCAGGCTGCTGCGCCGGCTTTCACTTTCGCCGGTTCTGGCGCAGCATGTCGTATGAGGTAGTCAAACGCGCTCAAGGAAGCGGTAGCTCCATGCCCCAGAGCTACAACGATTTGCTTGTAAGGAACGTTGGTAACATCCCCGCAGGCAAACACTCCCGGCACATTCGTCTGGCATTTTTCATCTACAAGGATTTCGCCCATTCGGTTCATTTCCAGGAATCCTTCTGCGAATCCGCTGTTTGGCAAAAGTCCAATCTGTACAAAGATTCCATCTACATTCAATTCGCGAATATCGCCCGATTCCCGATCAGTATAGCGAAGTCCGGTGACTCCCTGCTCATTGGCCAGAACTTCAGTTGTCATAGCCGACTTAATTACGGATATGTTTTCTCGATCGGCCATTCGATCCTGAAGAACCTGGTCTGCTTTTAGATCAGGTGCAAACTCCAGCACGGTAACGCTTTTTGTAATGCCCGCCAGATCCAGGGCAGCCTCCACTCCAGAATTCCCTCCTCCAATGACGGCTACATCTTTACCTTTAAAGAATGGACCGTCGCAGTGAGGACAGAAGGCCACGCCTCGACCCACGTTTTCCATTTCGCCCGGAACATTCATTTCTCTCCAGCGAGCGCCGGTAGCCACGATGACGGTTCTGGATCGCACTTCGCGACCGGTATTCAAGCGCATAGATTTTACATCTCCCAGATCATCCATGGATTCCACGCGAAGATGCTCTCGAACCACAACTCCATGTGCCTTTAGCTGCTCGGCCAGGGTTCCTGAAAGTTTGGGACCTGTAGTGCTGGGAATGGCCACCAGGTTTTCAATGTCCATGGTGTCCTTTACCTGGCCTCCCAGGCGATCCGCTATAACAGTTACCTTCAGTCCTTTTCTAGCACTGTATATGGCTGCTGCTACGCCTCCCGGGCCTCCGCCAATGATGGCCACATCAAAGATCTCCGAGGTATTCCCCTTTCCAGATTCCGCCGAGCCCTGCCCCACTGAACCATTGGACTTCGCGCTGGCTGAACCGTCAGGCTTCGCACCGTTCGATTTGCCATTCTGTCCCGGCTTTCCGGTTGCGGATGGTCCAGTCTGATTGGATTCTCCAGAGGACTGTTCCGATGATACCTGATTCGCGGCCCGTTCCATGAGCCTGGATATGATTGTAGAAGCGTCCACCTTGCCGGAGCTGAAAGGTTCGCCGTTTAAAAACACTGCCGGCACTCCCTGCACATTGTATTTCTTCACAACATCTGGATACACCGCACCATCGATCATATCGTGTCGAATAGCGGAGCTTACCAGGCTAAGAGAGTTGAGAGTTTGTACCACATCCGGACAGTTATGACAATCCAGAGATACCACTGTTTCAAAGTGAAGTTCGCCGTTCAAACCGGCCATCATATCGATGACATCCTCATCCAGCCGAACAGGCACACCACCGGCCTGAAGAATTGCAAGAATCAATGAATTAAATTCATGCCCACCGGGAATGCCACGAAAACCAATGCCAGTGGCTTCTCCATCGGAAATCACAAAAAAGGACAGTCCATCCACCTGTGAACCGGATTCAGTTTCGCTTTCGGAACCCGAGATGCCGGTTGTCTCTTCCCTGGCTGAGTGAGCCGCCACTTCCGTAAATGTCACTCGAGGCGATGCAGATGCAATACCTTCCAGCATCCCTTTGAGCTCTTCGCGCTTTTCATGTTCGCCGGGCTCCAGGGCTAGAACTACATCTTTCTGCAGTCTTTCAAAATACTGTTTTAATTGCTCGATGAGCTGATTGTCTAACATTCCTTCCGTCCTCCCTATCGTTTCTGGTTTACAGTCCACTGCGAAATTTCGCAACAGACCATGCTTGATTGGAATAATTGCAGGCCCGGGTTTAAGCCGCCCGGGCAGCGGCGTTGTGTTTCAGATGCTCCCGCATTCTTGCGCATCTTATAGCGCAAAAAAGAATACTGGATTTTTCTCAAGAGTCTTAGATCTTACCAACAAGATCCAGACCGGGCTTCAGTGTTTCTTTACCAGGCTGCCAGCTTGCAGGACATACTTCGCCATCGTTTGCAGCTACATACTGAGCCGCTTTCACCTTGCGCACCAGCTCATCGGCTGAACGACCGATTCCATCGCTGTGTACTTCATAGGCTCGGATGATTCCTTCCGGATCCACCACGAAGCTACCTCGGAAAGCCAGTCCCACTTCTTCGTCCATTACGTCGAATCCGCGAGTGAGCTCTCCCTTGGGATCACCCAGCATGGGGAATTGAATCTTTTTGATGGTATCGGACGCTTCATGCCATGCTTTGTGCACGAAGTGAGTGTCCGTAGATACGGAATAAACCTCCACACCAGAATTCTTCAGATCCTGGTAGTGATCGGCTACATCGCCCAGCTCCGTAGGACATACGAAGGTGAAATCCGCCGGATAGAAAAAGAATACGGCCCATTTACCTTTTACATCTTCCGAAGAGATGGTTTTGAATTCGCCTTCATGAAAGGCTTCCAGTTTAAAATGTGGAATCGCTTGATTGATTTTTGCCATTTGGCTACCTCCTAACTGTAGACAGTATACACCGGAGGCAGGCATTTACAAAATATATTATATCAATCTACTCATAGCCAAATGCAATGATAGCGCATTACGGGATGGGCCAGGAATGGTGAGGCCCCAGGTGGACTCTATTGAAGAGCCCTGGAACCGGCTTCACAGCTGGAGATGCCCATATCTTTTTCAATACTGGCCCTGGTTCGTCGAAACACCGGATTATTTTCCATGGCCAGGGCATGCAGTATGGCCTGACAGGCTTCGTCCATTTTACCACGATGCCAGAGCACATGGGCCAGATTGTTCCAGCTGGCCGCATGATTCGGTTCCAGCTCCACTCCGCGTTTCAGTGAGAACTCTGCTTCTTTCCACTGCTCGAGCTTGATCTGAACGTTCGCCAGGTTCATATAATATACCGCCCGGTTCGATAACCTTGCCGCTTCTCGATACAGTGCTTTCGCCTCCAGGAGCGTTGACTCCTTCCGCTGGCCGGCTTCAACTTCAAGAGCCAGCCCTCTTTCATTGAGCTCCACGGCTCGCTGCTCCAGATCCAGCCTATTTCTATCGCCGTCGGAATCCGGATGGACGGAAAGGTAGAGCCGGCCATCTCGATTCCACATTTCCTGCAATTGCTGATTGTTAATGTATCGCTCGGGATACTGTTTCAGCTGAGTGCGAACCAGAAATCCGCCATCGTCGTAGCCAATGATCACGAAATAGTGACGAAAACTCTGCAACGCCGAAATGGATGCTAGAACCAGAGGTGGTCGTCCGGCACGAATCTCATCCCTGAGATCCTCTAGCGAACCGGTCTTGAGTTCTGCCTGGAACCCTCTCTTGAAAGCGGCATCCTGGAGATCCGAAATCAGACTTCCATTCAGTTCGGCAGAAAACACCTCCCTGGCCAGACTCTCTTGATCCAGGGTCAGGAAGGTTCGTGAACCGGACTGAAGATGGCCGAAGTGAGATGGAACGTTGCGCCGATAATATAGAAGTATGCTGGACAGAGCAGCCGGACCGCACCAGTTCTCATTTTCCTGCGAAACCAGCGGTAAATCGATGTAGAACTCCCCTTTTCCCCCACCGGCCGGTGCTGGTCTTCCGGGTAACACCGTGCAGTAGGCACTGGATAACAATAGCGCTAGAAGAGAAATCAGGATGCGCGCGCCCCTGCTCAAGGATGAAGAAAATCCAATGGAAGTAAATAATGGCAGCCGCTGCCTGAAATCGCGTACCTGGACGGGGAGATTCATTTTTTATCCTGCCTATCCAATGTTAATTTCAGATCCTGTCATTTTCATTATTAGAATAATGAGCAGCACGATAATCAGGATCAAAGCGATGTCTCCCAGGATACCTCCCTGAGGCAAATCGTCCGACGCCGATGCCAGGGTTTGCACCTGCTGATCCGTTAGAGAAGAAACTCGGGCTCGAGCTTCTTCTGGAGAATACCCCTTTTGCTCTAGCAGGCTCTGGATCCGTTTGTCCTGCAAGAGACGTTGAGCTTTCTGCTCTGCATGATTCCTGTTAAACCCAGGGGGAACGGTTTCCAGGAATGCATCCTTTCTGGCTTCAGGATGCAGAGATTGACTGGGAACGATCTCTGCAAGGGCAGACTGGAAAGAAAGTAGCAATACTGAATAGCTTAGCAAAAGGGCCATTGTATGCTTGAAACTCAAACTCTTCATATTGAGAGTTTAGCAATGCTGGATTTGATTTCAACAGGAATTATGCCCACCGAATGGATTTGCAGTGCTTCCATTTCTTTCTCCGGCAAAGCTAAGCCCGGCGGCCAGGTAGAGCACCAGAGACCAGAGATTTCTACCGCTACCACGGATCGAAAACGCCCCCGCATTAACCGGGCCCCTGAGAAGTTATCGGAAGTTGAGGATCAGTCCAGTACGTCTTCCGCACCAATCAATCGGCGATCCCTTTGTTGATGCAAATCCTCGGGAACATTGGCCAGAATCGTTTCCTGAAGGGCCTTGAGCAAGCGGCTCTTGTAGAATGATTTTCCGTGGACCAGTCCTATTTCTCGCACAGGCTCCGGTTCCTGGAATCGCACCACTCGATCGCTCTTAAGATTCGCAGATAGCAAAGGAAGCAATGTAGCGCCCAGTCCCTGGTCCACCATCTTTTTAATTGTATCCAGGCTGCCGCATTCAATCTTTCCTGCATTTCCCTGGCCACAGAGCTTCAACGACTGATGGCGAAAGCAGTGCTCTTCCCCCAGGAGTATCATATCTCGTCCCTGCAGTTCATCCAGGGTCATTCGCTTACCTGGAATATCTGCTTCCGGGGGAAAATAAACTACAAAGGGTTCGTAATAGAGAGGCACCTCTTCGATCATTCGTTCATTCAATGGAGTAGCCAGAATTCCAATATCCAGCTCTTCGTTTTGAATCTTGTGCAAGATCTGACTGGTGGGCAACTCATGAATAAAGAACTCTGCTTCCGGGTACTTCTGCTTGAGCTTCTTAAATATTCGCGGAAGTAGATACGATGAGACTGTAGGAATAATTCCCAGCCGGATGCGACCGCGAACCTCTCCGGATTCATCCTGAAATTCGTCCAGCAGAGCATCCGCTTCATCCAGGATACGCCTGGCATGGGCCTCTACCTTTTTCCCGGACTCCGTAAGTCGAATGGGACTTTTCTTGCGATCGAAAAGCTCAATACCCAGCTCCTGCTCCAGTTTCTGTATTTGAATACTTAGAGTAGGCTGTGCCACCAGACATTGTTCGGCTGCTTTTCCAAAGCTGCCCTGTCTGGCAACGGCCAGTACATACCTGAGCTGGGTCAGAGTCATATTTCAGCAATAGTCAAAAACGGCCCGGGAGACCAAGCATTTCTTGATTAATCCACTCCGTTCCATCCCGAATTAAATTCAAACTCTGCCTGGCAGTCACAGAATACCCGGACAGGAAAAAATAGAGCCACCTTAGGGATTGACATTCTAATGTTACTTCATGATTTAATGGATTATGGTTCTTACGAGTTTAAGGGCACAGGGAATGGCCATACTGACTGCATTGTTTCCCATGAGCTTTATTGCTTCCGAGGAGCTTCCGGAACACGTAAGCTATGGATCCCTTTGCTGTCTCATGGAAACTCTTAAATCCGATGGGGTGCCCTTTACATTTGAATCGGGTCAAATTCAGCAACTGGAGGACAACACCATCTCTCGCTGGGAAGGACGCACATTCCTGTACATGCGATCGAACAATCCGAATCGGCTGTTCACCATGAAAATCGATTCCGCGCGAAAATGGCTCAAGGAAAGAACGAATCAGGATCGCACCATTGTAGAATTTCAGAGATTGACACTGGGAAAAAAGACCTTTCTACTGACCCTGTACAGTACCAGTCCCGTAACGCGCACCACTGCACTCTGGACCTCCGAGGCAGAGTTTCGATTCAGCACCCATGGCGATCTTCTGGCGGTGGACCCTCCCGCCTGGAACAGAAAATCCTACAGGCTCTATTTCTGGAATCCCACCGGTTCGGATCTATCCATCGTAGATTTCAATGCCAGCACCGAAACATTTTCACCTGTGCTGGCTGTATTTGATTCATCCGGTACGTTCAGCGATGGAAGCGGTGATGATCCATTTATTCCGGTAATGAGGCAGAGCTATCAAAGCGAGGAACGGATTCGTCTATTTGATCATTTCTCTAAATTCAAAGCGGAAAAAGGGTATCTGAAGCAGGGAAGCGAATACTGGGAACTGGCCAATCGAGATCAATTCAAGTTAATCGCTTTCAGGCCTTCGAAAGATTACAGGGACGATAGTGAGAGCAGATATCAGCCGGATCATTTCTTCAAGGACTGCCTGTATACAACTGCCTGGATTGAAAGCGAATCAGAATAATCCGTAGAACTAATCCAGCCATCGGTAGCCAGGATCCTTCTGAAACTGCCGATCCGCCATGGCCTGGGCCACTTCAATCTGCTGCTCATGTCCGTAGCGATAAGTAGTTAGCTTTCCCCTGAATCGACCGCCCATCTCGGATTCTACTATTTTCAAGAATGCCATAACATCGATGAGCTCATGCAATATGAATTCGTAGTTGTGGCCGTTCCAGTCGAAAATCTCCCGTGGATTGCGAAGACCGTTAACATCGGCAAAAAGCACATTCTCTTCATTTACAGGAAAGGGGAGAGCCCCGGCTCGCGCTCCTTTTATGATTTCATCGGTTTCCTGCACCGAACGGAAGGATGGTGTTCGGGCCCGACCGAGAAAGAAAAAGAACTGAGGATTAATCTCGGTCTGAATCCTCTGACGCCCCAGAACACCGGGATAATCTATTTCGTGGTCCATCCAGAGTCGACTTTCATCGGGCTCAATAATGCAGTAACCGGTTTCAAAGCGAAAGGCCACCGGACGGGCCACTGTAAAGTGGCT
>JBHIXQ010000013.1:0-10010 GCA_041984705.1 Leptonemataceae bacterium
CATCAAGTCAATGTAGCTCAATCGATCGGGCCCAGGAGCGTTAACCACGGTGCTTTTTTTCCGGGGCTCTTTTGCGAGTGCGTTCATTAACTCCAGCAAATCCTGGATATACACAGGATTCGAAAGACTGGTAGTCCAGGAAGGACAGATCATCACCGGAAGCTTTTCTACCAGCTTTCGCATCATTTCAAAGGAGGAACCGCCGGCCCCCAGAACCAGAGCTGCCCTGATGGCAATCACCGGAACACCGGTGGAAGCAAGAACAGTTTCGACTTCTTTACGGCTTCTAAGATGAACACTTAATTCCTGATCCGGAATGTCGGGCATGATACCACCGAGGTACAGTATTCTCTTTACTCCCGCTTTCTTCGCAGCACGGGCAAAATTGTCTGCGAGTATGAGATCTGTATCTTCAAAGGAGCCCTGGTTCAGGCGAGCCGAAGGAAGCATAGAATGCACCAGATACAGGGCAACATCGCATCCTTTTAAAGTCTGTTCTGCATCCAGCAGGGAATAGAGATCGGCAGACTTCCACTGGCATCCCTGTGGTAGCCAGTCCGGCGCTTTACGGGAGCGACCGAGCCCCAGCAGTTTATAATCCCTGTGGAAGTTTTCAATGAAGGCCCGACCCACAAAGCCAGTGGCTCCTGTAACGGCAATTTTCATTCAGGTCCGGCTTCCTTGTCCGGTTGAATGCGAAAATGCGGCGTTTTGTACCCTGGAGGAAGCTGATCCGGAGGTAGAGTAATTTCGTTTCCATCGCGAAGCGCATAGTAATGCGGAGACATGATTTCCACTCCGGCTGCATTGAAGGCATCCAGTATTCGCTGATGCAGGCTGGAATAGATTCTTGCCATCTTGTCTGGATGATCTGTATAGCAATTGATCTGATAGGTTATGTAATAATCATCCAGAGAAGTCTGCAGCACAAAAGGAGCGGGGCTTTCTTTTACTTCGGGAACTGCACCGGCCGCCTGAATGAGCATTTCCTGGACCTTTTGATAGGGAACATCGTAGCCAATGGTAACGTTGGAATGCAGAATCAAGCCATCCGTTTCCTTTCTGGCTACAGTTGTGCTGTAATTGATGATGTGGCTGGCCAGTACGGCTCCATTGGGAATGGTGATTTCTACATTCTTTACTGTGCGAATTCGCGTTACCAGTAGCGTCTTTTCTATAATATCTCCTTCTGTTTCTCCAATCTTTACCCGATCTCCTACGCGAAACGGACGCATATAGGTAATAACCACACCCGCCATAATATTTGCGATGATGGCGCTGGAGCCCAGGGAGAGCATAAAGCCCAGAAAAATGGAAATACCTTTGAAAGCATCTGAATTGGCTCCAGGAAGATAGGGAAAAGCGATAATGGCTGCAAAAGCGATCAAGATAACGGTAAGGATTTTATGTGTAGGACGGGCCCAGTCTGGATAGAATCCATTGATCTGAATGGTTTCTCTTTCTACTTCGCGAAAAAGAAATCCTGCAATCTTAACTGCATAGCGAGTAACTACGATAACAACCAGGATAAAGAATAGATTGGGCAAATATTGAATTACTGCGGTTCCGGCAGCTACCAGTGGCTTTTTTGCATATCCCAGAAGCAGCGAAGCCCAGTTTTCTGTGGCCTCAAACAATCCGAATACACTGGCCAGGTAAAAATAGGAAACTACAATGAGCACCAGGATCTTGAGAGCCTGGATGGCAATTTGCAGTGCTCCCAGGATACGATCACGGGATAAAAGTACCGTATTTTGAAATTCCAGATTAGGTATAAATCGATTCTGGAGCACAGGCACCGATCGTTGAAGCAGATCAAATCCATGACGGACGCCGCGGAATATAGCTACAAATACCATGGTCGCGATTATGGCGCGAATGGTGCTGCGAATGACTTCGGCTGTGGCCGATTCGCTGGAACCTGGAAAGAGACCGATGATGAAATCAGCCACAATAATAATAAGAACAATGTTTAAAATGAGATGAATAAGTCGAAGAAGGCCGCGAAGAATACTCTGCAGGGTACTGGCCTGAATAATCTCTGAATTGCGAAACCGTATGCCCGTGGCCAGGCGATCGGCCAGCACTTCCAACCGACTGTACACCCTCTGAAATATATATGTAATAAACCAGATGGAAAGAAGCAGAGTGAGAATGAGGAGTGCAGAATAGCCCACTGCTTCCATGACTCTGCGAAAATCTGGACTTCTTAAATACTCCACCAGGGACTCCGGTCCTTCCAGCGCTCTGGGCAGTTCCGGTACTGTTTCCTCGTTGGGCGAGCCGACTCTGGATTCGTCTTCACCAGGCTGGCGTGCTGGATCCCGGTTTTCCTGGTCCGTATTTTCTCCGGAGGGAGGCCCGGACGGCCCAACAGGGGCTTCTTTTATGGTTCCTGGTTTCTCTGGCTGATTCGCTTCCGGGCTTTTAGTTTCACGAGCCGGTTGCTGGTTGACGGCATCCGGTTTTTCTGGACGGTCACCTTCTTCTGCGGAGGGCGATGCACCGGATGGAGCGGGATTGGGAGCCTCGCCCAGGACAGGGGCAAAGCTCAATCCCAGCGAAAAGAGTATTGTCAGAATTGTCCAGGGATGCATACTACTACGCATGCAATCATCATAAGACACGCATTGGTTGGGTCAATTCTTTACATTATGGATTCGAACGGAATCATCCAGAGCTCTGGACACCTGCCGGGCCGCCCGCTTCCAGGACCAATCCTTCATGTTGAGCTTTCTGGGTTTCTCTTTGCTTCGAACTTTTGGGTCTGCGATTTCCAGAATCTGTCGGGCCCACTCCCTGTAATCCGTGGGAGCTGCGAACCGGCAGCCCTGTCCAATCTCTCGAAAGACTTCAATGTCAGAGAGCAGACAGTTTTTGCCATAGGCGAAAGCTTCCAGGATGGGCAGACCAAAGCCTTCATGTTTGCTGGGAAAAAGTAGATAGCCGGAGTTCTTGTAGCACCATGCCAGCTCTGCTTCCGATGCGCCTTCCAGAAAGTAGATACCTTCCTTTTCCAGTACCCCGGACTTTAGCAGTGCATAGAACTCTTCGTTCTTCCATCCTTTGCGACCAACGATTAGCAGCGGAGGTAATCCTTTACGTCCGGCATCCGATCTGGACTTTAAACTGGCCTGGTATCGGGCGCGCGCATGGCGATAGCCATCCACCACTACCTTTTGATTCTTCCTGGGCTCAATGGTGCCTACCATCAGCAGAAAATCTTTCCAGGTGGATTTGAATCCCTGAGGCCTGGCCGGTTTGGTTTCTGGCATCTCAAAGCCAGGATAGACTACCGTAAGCTTTGCAGGCTCCACAGCTTTGATATGGCGACGAATATGCTCGCGAGTAGTACGCGAAAGGCAAAGGACCTGATCTGCCTGACGAATGATCCTGGGATTCATAAGCCGATGCTGGAGTCCGGTCCAGCCTTCCATGGTATCCCGAGCCACAAAGGAGTTCAGATCATGAAAGTTTACGATCTGGGCTGTGGTCTTCTTCAAAGGCAGCAGGGTGATGGTGCCCCAGAATACATCCACTTTATGGGATTCAAGCAATGCAGGTACTTCCCATTGCATCCAGATAAGCCCGGGAAGCTTTGATCGATTGGGGTCCAGAATTACATTGGAGTATTCTTGAAGATGCTGATACTCTGGATGGATTTCCCGGTGGCTGAAAAAGACAAAGGTGTCCTTTTTTCGCATGGGTATCAGATAGCGAAGTACCTGATGTAGATATCTTGCATTGCCGGTTCCTGGAAATGCAAGCGCTCGTGCATCAATTCCAATGATCATCCCGGGCAGCATTGCTGAAGAGGCGCTTCAGGCAACCACATACTTCAGGTCACAGCGGTTTTGGCCAGCATCCTCTTGAGCAGTCCGGGAGCAAATCTCTTGAGAAACAGGGCGAATCGTTCTTTGAATCCGGCCACCACCACTTCATCCTTTCCTTTTCGAATAGCCTTTAGAATGGCTCTGGCCACAGCTTCTGGTGGCAGCCCTGCATTGGTTGAAGGGTCCATGGTTCCCTGAGCGCTGCCATCGGAAGTTAGAGCATTGATGGACACATTGGTCTTTACAAAGCCGGGCACTATTAGAGTTACTCCAGGACCGGTGGAGCTCTGTTCGGCTCGCATGGCATCGAAGTATCCATGCAAGGCATGCTTGGTGGCGGAATAGCTGGAGCGAAGAGGAGTTCCAAAGCGGCCTGTCACGGAGGTAATGGTCAGGATTCGGCCAGAAGGATCAATGATGGGAAAAGCCGCGGATGTAAGGGCTATGGTTCCCAGGGCATTCACACGAAAGATCTGCTCCACAGTTTCCATACTGGCCTCGCGAGCCAGAGCTCTCTGCGAAATACCGCCATTGTTCACCAGGTAATGAATGCTGGAAAATGCATCCTTCACCTGCGAAACGGCATCGCCAAAGTTTCCCTGGCTCAAATCCAGAGGAAGCACCAGGCTTCGCTTCTTTTCCGGGTCCAGTTCCTTCTGCAACGCTTCCAGTTTTTCTCTGGATCGCGCAGATAGAATTACATTGGCCCCGGCCTCAAAAAAAGCTCTGGCGGTGGCTTCGCCGATGCCGGAGGAAGCTCCGGTAATCCATGCTGTCTTACCTGTAAGATTCATATGTCATTGGGCTCCCTGTCCGTACCTCGCTACAAGATCTTTTTGGCTAAATGGGATCTGTCACTGGATTAATGGCTATTACTCATCCGGTAGCGATCTTAGATTAATTATGAACCAGCCGTGACACGGCAGCAATCACAATCATTTTCTCGTGTACCCGGCTTGGTCGGCCATTTACCAGGTCTGGATTCCCGCAAAGTAAATCACAGACCTGGATCTGAGTCTCCGCCTGGTCGCCGCATTGCGTCCACGGTGCGCGGAGCGACTGCCGATTAACGAAATTCGCTTCGCCTGCGAGGCTTCAATTCGATCAGTTTTGTATTGGCCGTTTCCGATTCGTCTACCAGGTAACGGACTGTATGAGCCACATCCTGGGGCTCCAGAACAAAGTCTCTCACCGAAGCCGGGTTTCCGCCAAACTCGGTGCGGACCCCGCCTGGACAAACCGCAGTCACTGCGATGCCAAATTCCTTAACATCTTCTCGCAAGGATTCGGTAAATCCATTCAGTGCAAACTTGGAAGCGGCATACGCTCCACCACCCTTGAATCCGTTCAGGCCCGCCACCGAGCTGATGTTGATGATCTGCCCGCTTTTCCGGGAAATCATATCCGGGAGCACCGCTTTCGTCAGCTGATAGGGAGCCATGAGGTTGAGTTCCATTACGTAGCGAAAATCGTCCTCTTGAATCTCATCTACCCGGCCAAAGATTCCCATGCCTGCATTGTTTATAAGGCAGTCAATGCGGCCCATGGAACGGATGGAGGATTCCACCAGTTTCTTGATATCGTCGGATGACGTAAGGTCTGCAGCGATGGCCTCAACCTTTCCGCCTGAATCGGTCAGTTTCTTTTTCAGTGCGTTCAGAGCATCTGTGGAGCGACCCGTGATGATGAGCGGGTAGGCATTGGCCAGGTTCTCTGCGATGGCATGGCCGATGCCCCGGGTGGCACCCGTTACAAGTATAACTTTCTCTCTTTCTGGGGTTGTCATACCGGCAATCTAAAGATTCCGGCCGGCGCAGACCAGTCCTAATGAAGCTTCAGGCCAGGTGCAGCAGGCAAGCCTGGACTACTGGATGCTAGATCCAGCCGCTCAGTAATATCCATTGACTTTCAATTTATTCTGGCAAGGTCGGGCCACTGGATTTAAGAAGGAACCATGCAGATCCGGGAAGAGGATGTTCGATCGGCCAGGCTAATTCTTTTTGTGGATCGACTCCTGGAGAACCGGGGCAGTGCAGCCCTGGAAAGGCAGGCCGCTACACTTGCGCCAGGACTGCGGAAGGTCCTGGATAGCCGGCACGATCGGCTCTGGGTGAGGTCGGATGAAGAACGAGACATTCTGGTTCATCTGGCCGATTCCCTGGATGCCTGGGAAATGCTCTGGGAAGCTGGCCGGGATTGTGTATCTATCTATCTGTATTCTCTTTCATCATCTCGTTTGCGGTTCGCTTCTATAGAAGACGGCATCTACCAGCTACCATCTCTGATAGCACATTTTATTACATCCCTTTCCTCATTTCTTGGCCGCGGGGATGACCTGGGACAGTATCAACTCTGTCTGGAGTACCGGTCCGGCCACAGCCCGCATCCGGTGGATAATCTATTCATTGAAGGTCTGGTGGAAGGTATGGTGCGCTTTCTGCGATTGCGCGAATACAGCATTACTTTACGACAGTCCAGCATAGAGCAGCCGGATGAGCATCTGAAGTCCGATGCTCATATAGAATGGAATCAGCCTGTTACGATCTACGATCTGCGAGTGGGTAATACCCAGCATCCTTTTCCCGAGGAAGAAGAAAGCCAGATTGAAGAAAACACCGAAAAGTTTGTGTCCAGAGTTCTAAAGCGATCCCAGGATATCTTGCAAGAAAGCCGGGAGCTGATGACAGCCATCGAGTACCTGAACATCGCCAACGATGAGCTGGAAAAGAAGATCGAGGCCAACCATCGGCAACTGGAGATGGCGCGAAACATTCAGAAAGGCTTTGTGCCTTCGCGCATCCCCGACTGGAAAGGGGTTCGCTTCTGGGTAAAGTTCTTTCCTCTTCAGGAAGTATCCGGAGACTTCTACGATTACTTTTCTGTAGGAGGCTCCAAATTCGGGCTTCTGATGTGCGATGTATCCGGACATGGAGTGCCCGCCGCTTTAATGAGCGCCATTGCGAAGATTTCATTTGCCAATCATCGCTATGAATCACCTGCAGATACCTTTCGCCAGGTGAATCTGGACGTTCTGGATCTGGTTAAAGGCGAGGGATATCTTACTGCATTTCTGATGATCCTGGATGAGAACAACAAACTGACCTACAGTACGGCCGCCGTTCCTCCGCCCATGCTTTACAGAGCGCGGACCAACACTGTGGAGCAACTGGAAGGGCATGGAACTTTGCTTGGAATGTTCAGCGATGCCGGCAAGCATTTCCAGGATTATACCATTGCGCTGGAGCCGGGCGATAAGTTATTTATCTATAGCGATGGACTTACCGAGGCAGTAAATCCCCAGGATGAAATGTTTGGCGAAGAGCGACTGATTCGCGCCATCCGCGAAACCAGAAATCGAAATGTTCAGCAGAGCTCCGAATACTTGATGGAGGCCTACAGACAATTTACTCTGGGCACCGAGCCAAATGACGATCTAACTTTTATTACTTTGATGGTGAGCGAATACCAGGATCAATTTGATAGGTATGTTCGCGATGGCCATAAGGCATTTCATGAAGGGAATCTGGAAAAGGCCACCACTCTTTTGAAGCAGGCCAATGCCATCTTTCCCAGGCATACCCATACTCTGTTTCTACTGGGTCGCGCTCTGGGTAAAAAAGGTGCCTACAGCGAAGCGCTGGAATACCTGGATGAATACATCCAGCTGAAGCCTTACAATGCAGATGCTTACATCATCGCAGGCTACTGCTACTATGCCCTGGATAATTTCCCTCTGGCCATTGAGTATTTCCATCGCTCATTAAATATTCGAAAAGATAATCCCCAGGCTCTGTACAACATTATTCGAATCTATCTCAAGCAAGGGAAGCGAAAAGAAGCCAGCCAGCTCTTTGATGAACTGCAGATGCTACGACCCGGGCATCCCCGGGTGGAGGATCTGCGAAAGGTCTTTCCAGCAGAAAAGGTTCAGGTGATTCAAAACAGCTCCGATTGATTTGCGAAAATGATGAGTTTAGCGGCGGCTCTTGGCTGGCGGGGTTCGCCTTATGACGCCTGAGCGCGCAAATGCGCACCGGAGGTTCGCCTTATGACGGCCAATCGGGCAAAAGCGCACCGGAAGTTCGCCTTATGACGCGTGAGCCCGCAACTGCGCACGGGAGGTTCGCTTTATTACCTGGCATTGCAGTTTACCCGAACTTCAGTTGACGGTAACCGGGATTATCTTAAAGTTTCTACAGCTTTAGGTGAGGTGCTGGACGAAGTTCCGGGTAAAATACCAGGATCAATCAGCCGAACATTGACAGATGGCACCGTGGCCCTGGCGAAGTGCTAAGCATCAAGAGTCTGGATCCGCGATTGAAGAGTTAGCAAGATCCTGCAAACTTTAAACGGAGACTCAATCGCTTTGCAAGTGTTGTGGAGCGGTACATCGGTGAAGGCCGAAACGCTTATACGGCTGTGGATCCAGGAGACATCCAGAGTCGAAAGCTTCGCCTTGTGCTACTGAGGGGAAGCTTGGACAATACTCAACTCAAAGTGCTGAATTCGCTGCACTATTCGTGGGCTCAAAGGGGTATCGATCTGAAGGTTAGCTACTTATACCGAGGATTAGGAGAGCAGATGCGAAGGCAACAAAAAGTAATTCGAACCCCCAAAGGGTGGGCAATTCCCAAAGTAGTATTGGAGAGTCCGATAGTCAAAGGGAGAGGTAATCCAGTGGCCGTTGCACCAGTTCAGGTATTCCCTGTTGGCCAAGAGTCCGCTGTCAGAGAAAAGATTAAGCAGCTTTTCGAATTAGACAATGAGGTCCGAGCTAAGTCGTATATCACTCACATTGATGCTGTAAAAGAGGCACTGGGCTATAAATCAAGTTCGGCTCTCGATCGAGAGAGCCAAAACTGGATCATCTCTAATGACGGCGCAAAGGTCAGGGTCTTCGGTGTAGTGCGAACGGGGCGCAATGAAAGGCTGGCTGAGATGAACTGCGAGAGGCTCGATGAAGCACTGGATTTTATCATCAACTTCGATTACCAGTTTCCGCCGGACTCAAAGGCCATAGCGAAAGCAGGCAAACAGAAAGTTGCGGCGCTGGATACCAGTCCCGATCTTCTTAAGAATCATACTTCAAGTGCCTTCCTGGGTCAGCTGGCGGAGCAAGGCTTCTACAAGTATTGCAGCACGGAGAAACTGGCTTCCATTCAGCAGTCTTTTGCGGAAACAGGAAACCTCTTTTCTGAAGAGACCGGGCGGCAGTTCATGATGGACGCGGAAGAGCTGGGAGAGGAAGGCATTGGGCCCTTTATCGAAGAAGTTAAGCCCTTTTTCACCCGGCTAGGGCTATCCCTCATTTGGGAAGATCACACATCCGATGAAGGCTACAGTTTTCGGCTGAATGGAAAGAAATACAAGTGCTGGAACGAAGATCAGGTAGAGGAGTCCTGGATTCGAACCATTATAGCGTTGGGTAAAGGAATTAACCAGGTGCTTGAAGCGGCGGGCAGTGATGAGCGTATGTGCGGACTCTACGCCGGTGGAAACGATGGCTTTGCCGTTTTTTTGACGGAGGAGCAATTTCGCACCATCAGTGAATCGAAGGAACTGGAAGAGTCTGAGAAACCGGCAGAGTTGACTCTGAAGAATTTGCGGTAGGCACAGGAAAAGGGTCAGTGGCTCTGGGGCGGTGGGCTCCATGTAGTACCTTCGGTGCAGGCCGGCCATTCGTGGTTGTGACCGGATTTTACGGAGGTCTACAGCATTCGGCGGCTCACGGCCCTCGGGCGGTGACGAACAATGCATAGTCCGTCACCGGGACACAATTATGCGCAACATCCATGGTCCATTGGCTTTGCCGGATTGTTACCCGGATAATCGACGACCTATGCTTCTATGGCGCGCATCAACTGGTCCTTATCGCCGATAGGCATCCTTTCTATGGGCGATAGAATAGATCTCGATGGTTGCATTTTTATGGTCAATTGTGTACAGGACTCTGTAGTGACCAACTCGCAATCGAAAGGCATCGCTGCCCTTGAGTTTCTTTGTGTCCGTTGAGCCAGTGTTCCGGGCCAGACTCTTCAGTGCCGCCACTATTCTCTCCCTGGCTACCGGATCCAGGTCCAGAAGTTCTTTTTCTGCAGATTTCTTGAGCGTCAGCTCATAAATCATTGAGAATCTTTCAGGACATCATCCAGTGGCCTGGACGATTCGGATCGTCGT
>JBHIXQ010000013.1:10020-15256 GCA_041984705.1 Leptonemataceae bacterium
GCTCGACCATGGCCGAGTCCAGGAGATCCTCCATCCACTCTCGTTTACGCGCGATCAATTGAAAGAACTGAGCCCTTGTTTCTTCCGAGGTAGATTCAAGGGTCCGGACCAGTGACCGGGCTTCCTCCTCGTATGCTTGGTGCTGATTGTCTATCACAGGCTTCCTCTCAGTGGAATTAATGGATACGCATTCAAAGCGTCCAGCAAAATGCTTCAGCAGCACCGGCGGTCGGTACTCCTGTAATCCGGATAGCGTGGAAGAAGGCGGAGTTCATAAAGACAACGTCACAGGCGAAACAGTGACCATTGTCAGTCCTTCCGGAGATACAGACCTGGCAGATTCCGAGGCTGGCTGGCTATGAAGCCCGTTCCATCGGGGCGGGCTACTCCGGAGAGGCTGCCGCGATTGCACTGTCATTAGTGGTTGCGCCTCGGGCGTTTCCGAGGCGGGGTGTCACAAAGAGTGGAGCTCCGTTTCAGAATTTCGCAAGCTATTTCGATGAAATGTCGCGCCTCCGGCGCACTTATGCCTATGCGGCCGGAAACAAAGGCTATGGAGTAACAGGCGTCAAAAATAGTGGAGCGAGTCTGCTTAATCGGACTTGGCACAAAGGGACTTTCCCCAACAAGATGCAATCGGTGCGCCACCATCTCCGCCGGCATGGCAAGAATAGAAGTGCCTCGCATTACACTCAGGACGCTATGAATTTCTTCAGGAAGAACCGCCACCTTGGCCAGGATATGCTCCTTTTGGACGGTTCGCCTGGTATCATGATTAAGACAAAGATTCGAGTGCAGGGACAGAAGACGCAGAGAGTTGGGGGCTTCTGGACGCAGGACGGTAGGCTCGTGACGTTTTGGGATTGAGGTAGGCGATGATTGAGGTAATCAAGCAATATTTTGATGACATGCAGTCCGTTCCATTCCCCGATGCGGGGGAGAGCGATGATCTTGCGGATTGGATTGCTGATCTTGCAGAACTTGATGGTCACATCGCGGGTCTGGCCGCGACAGCTCTTGGAGGTTTTCGGGTAATGTCTGTTCCGAAAAATAAAATGGCTGAGATGAAAGCCCGGCTCCAGGCGATAGATAATATCCCACCTGAGGACGTGATAGTGCGCGAACAATGTGAGGCGTATTTCGCTGCTCTTCAACGCGTCGCTGAAGCTCTACAGAATCTACGTTGATTCGGTATATGCGGATGGTAATGTTGTCCTAAAGAATGGACTTGGCATCTTCGAAGAGAATCGCAGCAAGAAGGATCAGGAGGAGCAATCATGAAAAAGAACGAGATGAATCAACTTAAATTCCCTAAAGACTCCAGCGGTGATGAAACGCAGCTAGGCGAGTCTTATTCCAACACTGTGCAGGTGCGTGCCACGAATTTCGAAGTGGAGCTTCGTCACTTGCTGGTGGATTCGGTTGGGCAACTGTAAGGCGGCAGTAGAGTTTACGGATTGCGAAGCAATTCAACAGATTTACTGGTAAAAGGTGGAATGAATATTCGAATGAGCCCGGAAGCAGCAGTGGACGCTGGGCAGGGATGCCCGAGTGTCCCGGAGGACAGGAGGTCCGAGGGGACCTGGCTCAAATATTGAATCGGCAGATGGCTGAGATGGTCGAGCAGAACGGGTAGGGGATTACCCGGCGGAGGTTCGCCTTAATGTCATCTGAGCGAGCAAATTGTACCCTCGAAAAAGTCATCGGGTCATGCAACATGCTCATGGGAGTATCTTCGGTGCCGTCTGCTCTCGCCTCTTCCGCTTTCGACATCCTGTCTCCGCGGAAACTAGAACATCCCTGTTCGTCGTCCTGTCTCCGCCGACATTAGTACCCTCTCGGGCATAAACACATCCATTGTATGAGAGACCCGGCGACTGAGTGATAGGCAGAAAAGGGAGAGCCTTCTGGATGCAGCAGAGAATAAAAGGACAGCCAGAGAGGTGGGAAACCGGATCAACACAGCGAAGGCCGATTCAGTCAGAGAGACAGCGGCAAAGGAGAAGTCTGCTCTTTCCGAGAACGACCGCAAACGGGGTGAAAAACTGGCCCTTCATCTGAAGACCCTGCGGCAGACCAAGCAGAAATTGGAAGAGAAATTGAGCAATGTTAAGGCCGAAGATAAGCGGGTTTTGAAAGAACTGAAATCCTTCGGGGAGCCAGAACTCTTTGGAGCGGGTGAGGAGGGCTAACCATACGAGGAGACCTGTTTTATAACGGAAAGGTGGACCGAAGTATCCATCTGTCTGTCAATCCGGAAGGCCGCAAGGTCCACTTCTGCCGGTATGATATGCTGAGAGATTCCTTCGATGATGTCCTTTGGCTGAAGGAATTTTAGCTCTTTGTTCCGGGAGATGGAGGCCTGGAGTTTTCCGGGTTTCCCCCCCGGCAGAGAATCGGTTTGAATCTGTGAGAGTGGAATTCATCCCCTCCCGGGCCGACTTTCTCCTTGACTGCTGGAGCGAGAAAAGGAATGGAACGCACCAATCCTGATTGGATTTCTGCAAACAGGATATGGATATTCGTTTTTATCAGGATCCAGAAACGGGCATGCCCCATATTTTTGGGCACAATGTGAACGAAGATGAGGTTTTCGACGTTCTTTCTGGCTCCATAGAAGACAGAGCCGGCGCCGATGATTCCCGGGTGGCCATCGGAAAGACGGCAGGTGGAAGATTTTTGCGGGTAATTTATGTTCCCGATCCTGAATCCGATTCTTTATTTGTAGTGACTGCTTATGATCTGAAAGGAAAAGCCTTGCAGGCTTTGCGTCGGAGGGTTAAAAAGAAGCATGGCAAACGTTGAAAACACATTCCCTCCCGGATGGGATGAAAAACGGGTTCGTAACGTTCTGGATCACTATGAAAACCAGACGGAAGAAGAGGCGATCGCTGAGGATGAGGCCGCTTTTGAGAGCGATGAAACGGTAATGGAGATTCCTAAAAAACTGCTTCCGGAAGTTCGCCGTCTTCTGGGAAAAAACGCATCCTGACTCCAGGAGGGCCCGCCTTTTCCTGCGATAGCCTTCGCTCGCCAGATCTTACTTCCGGAAGCGAATGGTCACAGCCTCGAAAAAGTCATCCGATCATGCGGCGACCTTAATGTAGTACCTTCGGTGCCGTCTGCTCCCGACTCTTCCGCTCCCGACATCCTGTCTCCGCGGAAACTAGAACATCCCTATTCGTCGTTCTGTCTCCGCCGACATTAGAACCCTTTCGGGTATAAACGCCTCCGTGCGCGTCAGTCCGCTCACCCTGGATCGGGAATGGATTTCTACAGTATTCGTCGGCGCACGGCCATCTGGTGAGTCTATGTCTATCGATGAATGTGTCCGGTCTTCGTTGTAGTAGTGCAGATTCTCCCGTCGCCGGTGAGTTCGCCTTATGACGCCTGAGCGCGCAAAAGCGTGCCGGGGGTTCGCCTTATGGCACCTGAGCGCGCAAATACGCACCGGAAGTTCGCCTTATGACCGGTGAGCGCGCAAATGCGCCCGGTGAGTTCGCCTTATGACCGCCGAGCGCGCAAATACGCCGGTGCGGAGTGGCTTTCAAACGCAGCGGCATCCTGCAAAGCTGCCTTTCACTGAGGCTGATGCCCCGGTTTTCCCTCTGTGGTATTGTTGTAGAATCGTGTGGTGGGGTAGGCGAAATCCAGATCTTCGCTGGCCGCAAATCCATCCAGTATGTCTTCCCACATGGCCTGGTCCGTACCACGTCGCTTTCTAGCTTCGCAGAGGTAGCGTAAAGTCAGCAGGACTCCTGAGTTTTCGACAGATGTATAGACGATGGGCGTCAGGTGGTTATAATAGATCATGTATTTCTGGGCTGCGTTGCGGATATCCCTCTCTGCTGCCCCTGTAAGGTGTGCACTATGCCTTTCGCCTGTTTCCTGGAGCAGCTTTTTTCCTTTTCGCCAGTTGCTCTCAAAGGTCACCAGGACGGCCACTTCGCTCCAGATGTACTGAAATGCCTGATAGAAATTATGCAGGGACTCTGTAAAGATTCGTCCGTTCGGCACATGAATCAATCGTCCGGTACTTTGCTCTGCATGGACCCAGTTTCCTACCTCGAGCAGCGTAAATTGAAAGATCCGTTGATCAATTACATCTCCGATTTCATCGCCTATCTGAACTCGGTCTCCCAGGCGAAAGGGCCGACGCCAGATAATGAAAAGCCAGGCGGCAAAGTTCTTGAGCACATCCTGCAGGGCGATAGCAAGCCCTGCGGAGAGCAGACCCAGATATGTAATCACCGCCTGGAAGCCCTGAAACCAGATCCGACCCACAATTAGAAAAACCAGCGCCAGGGCCACATAGCGAGAAACACGGGTCCATCGATAGGTGTATTCGGGAGTTTTTCTTTTCCGGAGAGCTATTCTCAGTACCAGCCGGCGAATGGCCTCTATTAATAGTATGACCACCAGCGAGAGAAACAGTCGTGTCTGAGTCGCTCCCGAGAGTCCGAATATCTGCTGTAAGAGCGAGGTGATTTCCCTGAGCTGTTCCAAGGTTGCAATCCAGAAAGGGCCATCCGGAAACCAATCCGGAATGAACCTCTCTCAGGGGAGACGTCCTGCAGTCGTCCGTCTATCCATTTTCCGGAACCGGCTGAAGGAGGAGCCTTCCCGGCCACTGCAAGGTTGACCACGTCTGTCCGAGCTGCCTGGTCTCTCTAGCGATCGTTACAAAAAAGTGATGGATTTCTATCTGACGCCATGTTACTTTGCGCCCGGGGGAAAATATGAGTTTGGACATAAAAATTAAAGGCGGAACCATTGTAGATGGATCCGGCAAAGAGTCATTCAAAGGCGATATCGGAATCAAAGACGGAAAAATTGTCTCGGTGGGCAAGGTAGATGAATCTGCCAGTGAAACCATCGATGCAGACGGAGCTCTGGTTACTCCAGGGTTTGTAGATCTACATACACATTATGACGGCCAGGTGAGCTGGGATGAAGTGCTTATGCCTTCTGTGAATCACGGAACTACCACTGTGGTTATGGGCTCCTGTGGCGTGGGTTTTGCACCTGTTAAGAAAGCCGATCGCAACAAGCTAATCGATTTGATGGAAGGCGTGGAAGACATTCCCGGCGCTGCTCTGGCACAGGGCATTAACTGGCAATGGGAGACATTTCCGGAGTACATGGATGCTCTGGATAAGATGCCTCATACCATCGATTTTGCAGCGCAGATCCCGCACGATGCGCTACGAGTTTATACCATGGGCGAACGAGCCCT
>JBHIXQ010000014.1:0-282 GCA_041984705.1 Leptonemataceae bacterium
GAGGACTACATTCAGGCGAATCATCAGGTGAAACACAATACGCTCTATGGCGAGTTTCTGCCGCCGGCGGTGGCCATCAACAATGGGCTTCTTGTGGAGAAATACAGAGAAGGGCAATCCCTCATTCTTCAGGGGAAGAGTCAGTGGAACAGGATACTTGGTTTTTTCTCCTGGATATTTCTCTCGATACTGATTGGTTTCGCGGCTTATGTTTCGCAAAGTCATTCCATCATGGGTTGGGCCATGGCTGGAATCCCGCTTCTGGTTGCATTGATTTACTAC
>JBHIXQ010000014.1:292-3756 GCA_041984705.1 Leptonemataceae bacterium
TGGATGTTTGGCAGGGAAGAGTCGGATTACGGGCCAGTAAGCTCATAATAGATGACCGGTCTTTTACTACCGACATGTATCCAGGAGAATCTATCTCCCTTTTTCAGGTGGAGGGGTTTCGCGTTGCCCATGAACAACCCGGACAGTATCTCTGGAACCATGAGTCCCATACACACCAGTATTATCGTCAGCATAGAATTCGAGTCTACGTAAGATTTAAGCCTGGAGCCCATCCGGAGGGATGGTTCGTGGAAGAGGGAGATGTTCTGATCGGTGATTTTCATATAAGCTCATCCAGTTCCGAACGAGATGCCGAAGAGGCAGAACTGTTTATTAACAATGCTCTGGCCAGTATCAACAAGAGCTCAGGGCTGGGCCCCGCCTAGCTTCGAGTAGCTGCCAGACTCTTCTTTTGCCGGCCTATCCCTCGTTGAAGCTATCTAGAGTAGAAAAAGAATGTGGCCAGGGCAAATAGCCTTTGGTTGAGTGGTGGACTTTGTCTGGTCGGATTGTAACCCGTAACAATCCAGACCGAATAATCACACAAACGAGGAAAATTGATGGAAAACGGAAAAACTTACTACAACCCTGCAGATCTAAAGAAATTCGGAAACATTGGAGATTTCCAACCAGAGCTAGCCAAGAAATTCTTTGATTATTATGGCACCGTGTTTCAGGAAGGTGCTCTCACAGCCAGGGAAAAAGCACTCATCGCGCTGGCCGTTTCCCATGCAATACAATGCCCCTATTGCATAGATGCATATACAGTAGAGACCATGGAGAAAGGCGCTTCGGAAGCACAGATGATGGAAGCTGTGCATGTGGCTGCCGCAATTCGAGGAGGCGCTTCGCTGGTGCATGGAGTGCAAATGATGAACAGGGCCGGCGAGCTCTCCATGTAACGAACCTGGAATGAGATGGAATCTGGTAAATAACCAATTAAATAGACTGAAGGAAGGACGATGACCACATTGCTTAAAGCCGGAAATGAACTGGCAAGTCCGGAGCAACAGCTACGGATTCTGGAACAACCTCTGTCCAATGGAGTAGTCCTTCCGGAGTTCGATCAAAAGCTTGCCGAGATCGGACTCAGTCCTTTCAAACCAACAAAAATAGGCATCTTTCAAATGAATCTGGGCAAGCTATGCAACCAGACCTGCAAACACTGCCATGTAGATGCCGGACCGGATCGCACCGAGGTAATGGATCGACAGACCATGCAGGACTGCCTGGACGCTCTGGACCGAAGCGATATACCTACGGTGGATATCACAGGCGGAGCGCCGGAAATCAATCCGGACTTTCGCTGGCTGGTCCAGGAATTACATAAACGCAATAAGCAGATTCTTGTGCGATGTAACCTGACAGTGATCATGTCTGGCCTCAAGTACCGCGATCTGCCTCAGTTTTTCGCGGACCATGGAGTGGAGGTCATTTCCTCCCTACCTTTCTATACAGAGAGTCGCACAGACCGCCAGAGAGGCGCCGGTGTTTTTCAAAAGTCCCTGGATGCGCTAAAAGAACTGAACAAAGTAGGTTATGCCCGAGAGGGGTCGGATCTCAAATTGCATCTGGTTTACAATCCGGCCGGGGCTTTCCTGCCCGGAAGCCAGGTGGATCTGCAAAGCGAGTTTAAACCAGAGCTAAACGACCAGCACGGAATCCAGTTCAACGATCTGTATACGATTACGAATATGCCCATCAGTCGCTATCTGGAGTATTTAATTCGATCGGGCAATTACGATGAGTATATGACGAAACTGGTGGAATCATTCAATCCATCTGCTGCTGCAGGCGTCATGTGCAGAGATACAATTTCCGTTTCCTGGGATGGTTTTTTATACGATTGCGATTTCAATCAAATGCTGGATATGAAAATCCAGACTGAGAATGCCAATCATGTGCGCGATTTTGATCAGGCAGGCCTGGAAGGCAGAACCATTCGCACCCATCAGCATTGCTACGGTTGCACCGCCGGCGCAGGATCCAGCTGTGGTGGCGCTGTAGTAGAATAGTCCGGGTCGATGGGTCTATAAAGCAAAAGTGGACGTTGGATGGCAGCGTAGCCAGGCATTATATGCTCCGGCCGCGAAAGTAGAAAACCATCCGTTTACCCGATGTTCTAGAGCAACTTGCGGAAGGGACCATAATACGGTCCCTTCGCAGTTAGCACCGGGGGATAGAGGCAATCCGTGTGAATCAGAGGGCCGATTGTATTCGCTCTACGAATTCAGAGGGCCGTCTGTATCTGCGCATCTGCGAATTCAGATTCCACTGTTCAGTTCATTCCCACCACAGTCTCAAACATGATCTTTGTTCCCAGCTTTAGATTTTCCTGACTGATGTATTCGTTATCAGAATGGGTACTGCCCAGCTCTTCGCTGTTCAGTATCACCGGGGTTAACCCGTAGCAAAGTAGTCCGATCTCACGCAGGTAGGTATTGTCTGTATTTCCGGGTGTGATCAATGGAGTTACCACAGATCCCGGAACATTCTCCACGCTCACACGTGCCATGACCTTGAAAAACTCGGAGTCCATAGGGGATGAATTCGGCACAATTTCCCCCACCGGCTTGATCTTTACCTTATACTTATCTGCGATTCTCTGCAGCCTGTCCAGGTACTTTTCCGGTGTTGTATTGGGCAGAAGGCGAATGTCTATCTTTGCAAATGCTTTATCCGCAACTACGTTGATTCCATCCTCTTCATTTGTATGCAATCCTGTAAAGGCCCGCGTATTTGTGGTCATGGCCACCAGGTAGCGATTGGCTTTCAGTGCAGGCAGAATTAGAGGCCGGAGCAGGGGATTGTTGTTTCGCTTCATGAAAAAGGAGTTGGGAAAACTGTAGGCTTCCCCCATCTGATAAAGAAACGTTTCCATCTCTGGAACAATGGTCAGGTCCGTTTCCATTTCCTGGACTTCGTTTAAGAATTGCACCATGTTCAGGAGAGCATATTCAGCCGGCGGTCGTGCTCCATGACTGGAGTCACCCTCGACCGAAAGCTCCGCCCAGATCTTTCCTTTTTCGGCCCACTGTATATTGAATATTTTACTTCCTTCTACCGCCACACCGCTGGTGCCCAGACCACCTTCGTTGAATACATATTTGTATCCTTCGAATACATCGCGATGCTCGTTCACCATATATTTTACACCGTACTTTCCATCACTTTCTTCATCAGCAAGGACAAGAAGCATCAGCTTTCGCTTCAGCGGAATATCCAGACGCTTGACCAGCAGCATGGACATGAGTCCCATTACGACGTGACCCTTCATGTCGATGGCCCCGCGTCCCCAGATTTTTCCATCAATAAGGGCTCCCGAGAAAGGTGGCTGCTTCCAGTTCTCCTCGTTTACTTCCACGACATCCGAATGCCCGGTCAGAATGATGCCTTCGTCCTTCAAGGCCGGATCCGGATTGGATGGCTCCAGCTCAGCTACCAGGTTGGAACGCGAAGGATCC
>JBHIXQ010000014.1:3766-9454 GCA_041984705.1 Leptonemataceae bacterium
ATGTTGATAGATCCGAACCGGTATTCCTTCCTTTTCCAGGATCTTTTTAATGTAAAGACTGACCTGGTGCTCATTGCCGCGAATGGTTTTCATTCGAAGCAAGTCCTGAAGATATCCGGTGGCCTCATCCGTCACTGCTTGCCATTGAATATTCTGAGCCTTTTGAGGATCCAGCTTTGTATACTCCCCCTCCTCGGCCATTTCCAGCGGGGATGCGGTCCATAGAGCCGTAATAATGATGATAAGTGCGAGCACCGCCGAGCCAATCACCAGGATTTTTTTCAGGTTGGATAGTCCAGACATAGGATCGGTTTTGAAGTAAATGCCTGTTCCAGTAAATCGCTTTTTTCCTGCGAAAGAAAGCGCTGGCTTCGCCTGATAAGCCAGACAGAAGCCAGCGAGAGATTCTTATTATGGAATGGACTCTGCCCTAATCGCGAATCCTCTGCCCTGATTGTATACCACCTTCGGGGGTGTTCTCCATTTTACTGGAATCGGCTCTGGATCTCGTCGCGGGTCCTCTGCCCTGATTCAACAGCGCCATCGAAGTATCCCATCCATCGCTCCGCAGTTTCCGTTCCCGCCCAGTGTATACGACCGGCAGGTTCGCGTAGATACTTTCCGTAATGTAGCATGGTTCCGGGAATCATAAGCCCCGTATAGCATCCGGCGCTCCATTCATCCATGGTCCAGTTCTTCTCTACATATCCAATGGGGTTGGCCGCCTGGGATCCAAAAAATCGAACCAGAGTCTGTACGATCGCTTGCTTTCGGTCTTGTTCCGTAGCCATTGCATAACGCCGGCCTTCTTCTCCTTCCAGAAATCCCACCAGATATCCACGCGAATCATCCGGTAAACAGGCATCGAAGACCGGTCCAAATGGACCTGCATCGCTAATGGCCATCCCGGCCATGTCGCTTCTTCGCCAGAAAGGAGTATCGTAAGCAACGATGGCTTTTGTAACGGAACCCATGGGCATCCTTCGGGCCAGACTCAATCTCTCCAGGGGAGCTGGCGAAAAATGAATGCTGGTCGTAAGATTCGGAGAAAGAGCAACAATACAGTATTTGCCCCGGTATTCGCCGCCATTCGTGCGAACCAGAACCTCCGAGTCATTCTGTTCAATGGAACGAACCGGACTGGCAAGGGAAATGTTTTCGTCCCCTACCCGGTCTGCCATTCTCCGGGCAATCTGGAAGGCCCCACCGAGCACTCGATCTTGCTGGGCCGCCCCTTCGACGTCGGCCAGAAGCTCAAAGCTGCCGGCTCCCTGGATGTAATTCAGAAAATAGAGAAATGAGATCTCCGAGGACTCTCCGGAAAAAATGGCTCGAATTGCAATTCGGATCATCTCCCTGGCGATCTTCGTGGGCACTCCCTGAATCCAGTGCTCCGCCGTGATGGTATCCAGAGCTTCGGCCCGTTTGTCATTCCAGGGCTCCCTGGCCAGGGACTGAGCCAGCCGATTGATTTTCTTGATTGCCCGATCCGCCGAAAGTAGAGCCAGAATAGGCAGTTTGGGAATCACGCCCTTGTATTTAGTCAGTTTTCCATGCATTTCCACCAGCTGGTACCCCTGGCTGTGCTGCGGAAAAGTGGTCAGATCCAGCTCTTTGATCATTCCCATGATCCGAGTCTGTGTAGGACCTACCCATTGACCTCCCAGATCAAAAGATCGATCCAGAAGCTTTCCTTCCATGGTCCGTCCGCCAACACGGTCCCGGGCCTCCAAAACCTGAACCGAGCGCCCCGCCTTTTTGAGCTCGTACGCGGCGGTTAGCCCTGCCAGCCCGGCTCCAATGATGATGACATCCTTCTGTTCTCCCATTTTCTCCCCCCGGGTCATTCCTGAATCATTAAATTATACGCGTATAGTATTTTTCTTACCGGGACTGATTTTTCTACTGGCTTTGCATCCGCTGGCTTGCTCTCTGGTGATGGTCCAGCTCGGCGGCGGGTATTCAATCAAACCCTGGGTAACCCCTCGTAAAGTGGACACGAGCTCTGAGAGAACATTCCATGCCTGACTTAAATTTGAACGAGGCAGCCGATAGCCGGGGCCGTGGTCGACCGGCATTAACGGCTCAGGAGCTGGAAGACGGCAGACAGCATATCCTGGCCGTGGCCCGCTCTCTTTTCCAGAAGGATGGCTACGATGCTGTAACCATCCGAAAGATCATGGAACACACATCCCGGTCTCCCATGATGTTCTACCGGTATTTTCCCAACAAACGAGCTGTTATTCGCTACATCTGGGCAGACATTCTCACAGCCTTTTTCGAACACTGCCAGAAGTCCATCGCTGTAATTCAGAGCCCGGAACTTCGCCTGGAGGCATTCTTAACAGCTGCCATCCATTTCTGGCTGGAGCGCCCGGACGACTTTCGCATTCTTTATCTGAATCAAGATCGACTGGAATCCGATGAAGACGCCTACTTCGCAAATGAGCCGGAGGGCTACGAACAGAGCGAAATCATAGATGAACTGCTTCTGGACTGGAATCCTGAAATGGCGAATCAGGATCTTGAGCTTGCCAGGCAATATATTATAATTAAGATGCTGGGGATTTCCTTTTCCCTTATTGTGCTTCCAGAATTACCCTGGAAACCAGCGTCGACTCTGATCGATGAGTCAGTAAAAAGCGTCTTTCTCTGGCTGGAAAGCTTCGTATCCACCGCTCATCCGAACCATCCTTAAAACGAAATTCACATCCAATCGCAGACCTTATTTGGAATCGCGTTCAATCAGAATTTCCCTCTCCCTGGTTCTTATACGCGTTCCATCGGAATTTCCATAACGCTCGTCCTTACATTAGACAGCATCGCACGTGGATATCGACATATTTGCGCATGGTTTTCGAAAGTTGCACGCATCCAGCGCGAGACCATACAATGCCGTTGGAGAGGAACTCATCCAAAAACTATATTTCCACAGCAGGATTCAGGGTGGTGACCTATCGAATGCAGGTCTGTAAGGATACCAGACCCATGGCTCTGGTCCAAAACGAAAGCTGCCGGGCCAATCCAGAATGGGCTCAAAATGCGAAGACCGGGCCACTTCCTGTAGCGCGAACCCGCCAGAGTTAAACGTCTGCCTGTACGCGATAGCCTGACACTCTTCCAGGGAATACCAGGTATAATCCAGCAGATATATGGTATCCTCGACAATGTTCATTTTCAATTCCGTCCGACATCCTGCTTTTCTCTGCACAGAAACCCGGGTAAGCCTCTGTCTCCAGTTGTTCCCATCAAAATAGGTAAGATGCTCCAGTCTTTCTTCTTCCCAGCGTGCTTCCATATGAATCGTAAGCAGCACCGGCCCTGTGCCGATCCTGCCGGCATCCATTGCGAGACGAACTACTGGCTTTTCTTCTATCTTACCTTTCTCGCCGCTCGGGCCTCTTTCATCGCTGGCCACAGCCAAATTCACCCCATCCTCAAGAATCGGCTCATGGATCGCTTCATGTAAAACTCCGGCCTGACTCCCTTCCAGAATTACGGCTGTATGAATTGCGGCTCCTGGGAGGGAATTCAAGTCATGAAATTTAAGCTTTAGAATTGCAGAGGGCTCGCCGGATGCCGGGGGACGATAGCTGTATCTATGGAGACAGGCACCGGAAAATAAAAGAAATAGCGAAACAAACAGGAAGACAATCAGCGATGTTGCATCGACTCTGGATCGCTTACTCTGCTCCCTTGCAAAGCGCCGGCATCCTGATCGGAAGATCATCAAGGATACTCTCTTTCGCAGCACAGAATACACTTTGCCAGAGCCTCTTTACAATGATCTATTTCGGGCGATGAAGTAGCCTGAAGCATGCATTCGTTTTGCTTTTCAACGCAGTCAGCTTTACAGGGGGCCAGATCTGGATTCTCTCGAAATGTCTGGCAGCTACTGCAGAGACTGGCAACCAGTATAAGAATCAGGCAGGCGAATAAACCATCGCCTCGTATACTAATGATGTTCACGTTCGCCTCCAGGTACAGTGAAGAATGGTCAAAATTCAGTCTATAAGAAATCCAATCGGGTCAATGCCATCTCCCATCCAGCTGCATGCCCCCGCACCAGATCTTCGCTGGAAAAGAAACCTTACCCCGTACAGATAACATCAAATCGTCTACAGTTCGCATATCCACAGCAAAAAGCCCGCCGATTCGAGGCTCCAGAATGGCATACTCCGGCCGGCATCCTTCTGGATAGAACCAGCGAATAAGAAGTTCCGGATCTACAAAATGCTGGGAAACTTCCTCGGGTGAAAAGTTGAATGGATGAACCAGAGATACAGCCACTGTTATCTGCTCTTCCTCCTTTTGACAGAGGCAGTGGAATCCTATTTTTCCAGCTCATGGCCAGGGCGATTCAGAGACTCTGTCCGGAAGCTGGTCTGACGATGTATCCAGAGCTCCATATGCTTCAGAGATCCATGCTGTAATTCGCAATACACCGTGCGACCCACTTTTCTCAGCCATGAAATATTCGCATCTCAGAGCCGATGGATGGATGTGAACGGTCAGCGAATCCATTACATATATGAAGGAAAGGGACCAGCCCTTGTCTTCTTTCATGGAAATCCTACTACAGTTTCCTTTTTCGTAAGGTCATTCCATGACTGAGGCCTCGTTTTCGTTGCAATGCTTTTGATTATCCGGGATTTCGGCTGAGCCAGGCAAGTCCTGATTACTCCTTTTTGACGGCAGAGCATGCTGAAATTGGTCATGAATTCCTGCGAAAGCAAAATCCAGGAAATTGGATTCCAGTGGTGTCGGACCGGGGTGGACCTATTGGGCTCCGTGTGGCGATAAAGCAGCGGACGAGCGTACCTGCCCTCATTATTGGAAATACCTTCGCATGGCCGGTGAATCGAGAATTTCACTTTGAAGCTTTTTCTCGAGTTTCCGGTGCAGGTTATTTTATCTGGGAAGATTCGCCGGAAGAGATTGCCGGTGCCATTCTGTAGTTTCTTTCGAACAAGAAATGATTGCTATTACAAATTAGCCAGGTAAATTGCAGGTTAAATGAGGCCCCAAAACTCTCGGACTGGAGCTGGAATTCGGCGCTGGCTTCTCTGGATCTCCGTACTGACAATGCTTCCTGTTTTAGGCATCGTTGCCTTTCGCATGATCCTTCCCGCGCTTCTCTCCCTCGGCCCACCACATACGTTCTCCAGCCCCGCGGCCCAATTGAGCCCCGACCTTCTGGCCTCCTGGCAGACAGAAGCAAAGGATTCAGGAATACGAGACCGAGATGAACTGGTGGAATTCGTATTGCACCGAACAGCAGGGATTCTGCATCCGGATTTAAACCATACTTATTCTCTGGAATTCAAAACACCGCGGCCGGCTCATTGCCTGGAGTATTCGCATCTATTTGGTACAATGTTCAATCATCTGGCAAAGCAACTGGACATTGAATATCGTGCGATGGTAGTTCGAAGCAACACAGCTCGATTTGCAGGACAGAAAATACCACTTCCAGGATTTGACAACCATGACTGGATTCTGGTTGTTCCTCTTGTGAGCTATGAGCTATCAAGCTAGGCGTTCTCGTCTGATTCTCTCTATCTGGATCCCATGTTATATGATGTGTTCTTTGTTAGCGATGTAGAAGCTTCCGTTACCCCGTAGCTTCCGATTTCGACCAGAAACGGAGCCTGCAAAGCTCTGTTGACTTTTTACTCCTGGGACCGC
>JBHIXQ010000014.1:9477-15005 GCA_041984705.1 Leptonemataceae bacterium
ATTAGCATGATTACACTGGGAGTTTCCGATGTTTCCCGGGCGGTACGTTTTTACGAAGACGGACTGGGTTTTCCCAGGCTTGATTTTGAATCGGATGAGGTTGCCTTCTTTACGCTACAGGGCACGTGGCTGGGGATTTTTGGAAAGGAAGACCTGGCCCGGGATGCAGGTGTTCCCTTCGCAGAATCCAGCTTTCCTGGATTCTCCCTTGCTCATAATCTAGAAAGCGAACAGGAAGTAGATGCAGCCATGCAATCAGCCATCGCTGCCGGCGCAAAACTCGTAAAAAAACCTGAGAAAGTATTCTGGGGCGGCTACAGTGGCTATTTCGCCGATCCGGATGGATATCTGTGGGAACTGGCCTACAATCCCATGATGTGGGTAGGCCCACCTCCGGGGTAGCGGTTAGCGGTCTCTGCTGTTGGCCCCAGCCACTGGCCCCCTGCTTCTTTTCGTCTCTCATCGCTCGTCTCTCGTCTTGAGCTATGCGATGTACAATGAGCGATATTCAAAGATAAGATCAAAAAACAGCTTCCACTGCAAATGATGTTAACCTCGCTCTATTTCCCGTTCAGGGACCAATCATAGGGAAGATACTCTACCTTCCACTTTTCCCGGACTGTTTCCAGATCCACCAGTTCCTTCTTCCAGTTTTCCGGAAAATACGGCCAGAGCACCTTCAGAAGTGGAGTATTGGAATTCACAAAGTCCTCCCGGAACCACTTGAAGATTTTGGAAAGATAAATGGTCCTGGTTTCCGGATCGATTCGGTTTCGCAGTTCGGATGCCATAAATTCCTTCATCTGATCATTCAGCTGGGCATCGATTCGCTCCGGTACATAGGCTTCCCGCCGCAAGAGAGGACAGCTAATGCTGGCGCAGACTATGCCAGCATGGATTCGATAATCTTTAAACTCCGGTCGCAGGATTTCGTGCTCAATCTGATCCAGATTGAATTGCTTATTACCAATGGGGAATGTATGGATTTTCCAAACAGTGCGACCCAGGGCAGTGGATGTGAACAAACCTCCAGCACCATGCAACTCATTTATGGATTTCACGGGATATCCAAGACAGATAACGTCCAGGGTAAAAGCATTGTAAGCATTGATCCAGAATGCAAGACCCTGCTCCCGGGTTTGAATCGATTGAGTATCCACCGAGCGAAATCCCTGCATTACTCTTTCCAACGAAGGATCCTGGCACATGGCTGCGTAGTCCACATTCCCTCGGGAAACATGGTTTTGTAAGAGTGCGGTGTAGCTGCGATAAAGTGGCTCCAGGTCCGATGCGGCGAGCAGTTCGCCATCCGCGGGCGGCACATAGGACCTTTCGGGAAGACCGCTACAATGGAGAATGGAATAAAGAGAAAGAGTTAGTAAGACGAAAATCCGCATACATACTCCTTCGTGGCGTAGGCTGCAGAGTTACCTGGCGAGTATGGAAATAATTCTTGAATACGACAATGCAAACCTTCTAGAGCAATGACCAGACAATGGCACCCAGAACGATCAGGCCAAGAAGCAGCCCCCCAAATATGGCAAATTGTAGAACGGAGATGTCTCCTGCTATCCCTGCATGATGCCCCCCCATGGCAGAGGCATCCTGCTTCTTAGAGGAAGGTGTATAGGTCCGGACCTTGATATTCGTATTCTCTTCCAGAACGTAGCCTTCTGCTTTGCCCGGCAGCTGAATTCGAACCATGGTCTCTTTACTATCAGGCATTCGCTTCATGGATGTGATTCGACCTACGGCTTCGGCTCGACCGTCCTTGACCTCGATACCTTGAGTCCTGAGATACTTCTCTGTCTGTGGGCTCTTTACATCTTTAAAGCGCACATGAACTCTTTGATCGATTTGAAGCCTGAACAGTGGAATTCCTTGAAACGGAGAGATAATAAAGTTTAGCGGCATTCCTGCAGCCTCCAGAGCAGCTTCTTCGCTTTTTTTCTGCTCTTCTTCCAGGTCGCTAATCAGTAGCTCCATTTCCGGACTATGCAGTCCCAGAGAAACTTCCAGATCTTGAGCCCATTCGTATTCCAGGGTGGCAAGGTCGCCGCTGGTAAGAAGCTCCACCATCCGATCTGCTTTTACGATATTTTCGCTTCTGGATTGAATGAACCTTTGAATATCCTGGGTAGCACCCGGATCCACCTGCCCTTGAAACTCTCTGGTGCGGAGCCAGCTACCGAACTCCTTCCAGGGCACATCCATAGGTATGCTGTAATATTCGGACCCACTGCCCGCATTGCCCCCCCATTCGTTGACCGTGGAACGATCCAGGTCCACAAGCATGAAGCCAGTATAGATAACCTGGTCTCCGGGTATTCGAAACTTCAATACCCTCTTCTGACCGCCTCTGTCTTTCTTATCTGACACGAATGGTGCTCCAGTGATGTTCAGCGTTTTCCAGGGAAGCGGACCAGGCCACATCTTTTTTGTAGAAATCCTGCCCGGCAAAACAACTTTGGAACCAGGCCTGATCGGTCCAAGGGTCGGCCACCTGGAGGACAGAATGAATCGCGAAAGATCGCAGAAGCTTTATGAAAGAGCCCTGAAGGTGCTTCCTGGAGGAGTGAACAGCCCGGTGCGAGCCTTTCGATCGGTAGGGGGTACCCCTGTTTTCATGGAGTCCGGCCAGGGCTGTACGGTTCGGGATGTGGATGGAAATGAGTATCTGGATTTCTGCAATTCCTGGGGACCGTTGATCTGCGGTCACAGACATCCGGACATTGTTTCTGCTATTCAAAGGCAACTGGATCGCTCGCTGACTCTGGGAATTCCTACAGAAAGCGAAGTAAAGCTGGCGGAGTATATTCTGGAAGGGTTCAAGGAGTCGCTGCCATCCATCAGGAAAATCCGCTTCGTTAGCTCCGGTACAGAGGCAGTGATGAGCGCCGTTCGACTTGCTCGGGGATTCACCGGAAGAAATAAAATCATTAAGTTCGATGGCTGCTACCATGGACATTCCGATGCACTCCTGGTAAAGGCGGGCTCAGGGCTGGCCACGGCCGGCATTCCAGATTCCAGCGGAGTACCGGAAGCCATGACCAGCGATATCATTGTACTTCCTCTGGACGATGAGCAGGCAATAAGCGAAGCATTCAAAGCTCACGGAAACGAAATCGCAGCTATAATTCTGGAGCCGGTGCCGGCTAACAACGGTCTGCTACTTCAGAGACAGGAATTTTTGCAGTTTCTGCGGGACATCACCCGAAAGCATGATTCTCTTCTCATTTTCGATGAGGTAATCAATGGCTTTCGCCTGGCTTTTGGCGGAGCGGCGGAGTATCTGGGAATTGAGCCGGACCTGATCACCTATGGGAAAATCATTGGAGGCGGAATGCCTGTGGGTGCTTTCGCCGGGCGAGATGACATTTTCAAATTGCTGGCGCCGGACGGACCGGTATATCAGGCCGGGACCCTGAGCGGCAATCCGGTGGCCATGGAAGCCGGCCTGGCGCAGATGAAGCTACTCACACCTGAGTTATATGCAAACCTGGAACTCAAGCGAAAGCGAATACAGGATGCATTTAACGATCGAAGCTATGATTTCCAGATGACAGGCATTGCTTCCATATTCTGGTTTCATCAGGGTGAGGCGCCTCGCACTTCAGGTGCCATTGACCGGGACTCCATGAAAACCTATGCTGCTCTCTTTCATCACTGTCTGGATCGAGGAATCTACATGGCTCCTTCCGGCTATGAAGTAGGGTTTCTCAGCTCAGCCATGGAAGACAGCGACCTGGATCGATTTCTGGAAACTGTATTTGAATTCTTTGATGGGAAGTAATAGCTGGAGATCCGCATGCCCACTCGCACTCGAAGTTCAATACCTACCTTTCTAATACCGCTTCTGTTTCTAGTGATCATCGGACAGTTGATCTGGTGGATGGTGTTCTTTCGCATGCAGGATCATAAGATGGCCCGGATGCAGGAAGAACTGGATGCATTACAGCTGGAGAAATTGGAAAGAATTTCTCCGGAACAGCCGGATCTTCAGGAAACGGAACTGGCCATTCAAACAGATACTGGCTGGAAAATCAAAGAAGAGGTAATCGAGAACAGGGAGAGCGAAAGCCAGCGAAAACAGTGGATGCTTCTTTCTGAGAGTATATTCGCATTCGCGGTGATGGGCATTGGCTCTTACTACGTCATTAATGCATTTCGCAAGGAGAAGGAACTGCTCAAGGAAAAGGAGCTATTCCTTAATTCGGTGAGTCATGAGTTAAAAACTCCTATTGCCGGTCTTCAATTGAATCTGCAGACTTTGCAGAAACGCTCTCTACCGGATGCCCAGAAAGATGAAATCCTGAAAGATACGGTGTCTCAACTTCGCAATCTAAATTCCACGGTAGCTCAATTGCTGCCAGGAGAGCTTACCTCAGATGCAGGAGGCAAGAGAACCGCTGATCTGAAATCGGCGCTAAACATCGCTATCGAAAATCACAGAGAACTTGTGGAGAGCAAGAAAGCCAGAATCCATCTGAACGTTGACGATTCCCATCTGGCCATTCCCGAGGTGCTTCTGGGCCGTGCACTGGGGCATATCGTAGAAAACAGTTTGATGTACGGTGCTCAGGGTGTGCAGATGTGGATTCGAATAATGGATCATCCGGAACATTGCCATCTGGTAATCGAAGACGATGGACCTGGAGTGCCACCGTCAGATCTAAGCCATATATTTGATCCTCTGGTTCGCCTGGACAATCATAAAGGCTATATAAAGGGAACTGGCATGGGTCTTTATATTGTGCAGGAAATACTGCACCAATGGTCCGCCGGCATCCAGGCAGAAGTGAGAGAAGGCGGAGGACTGAGAATGAATCTGGAACTACCTCGAGCACATTCCTGAGTTTACGCGAAGCCCATGGCCGAAAGCGAAATAACAACAATATTGCTCGTTGAGGACGAGCCATTCCTTCGTAAAGGCATCCGGTTGAACCTGGAGGCGGAGGGATATCGCGTCATCGACTATGAAAAGGCCGATGATGTTCTGGAAAGACAGAGTTCCTTCGCAGAGATCTCCCTGGGTATTTTTGATATAATGCTTCCAGGGCAGCTAAATGGTCTGGAGCTGTGCAGACAGATTCGCTCCAGATCTGACTTTCCTGTAATTTTTCTCACAGCCAGAGCAGGCCTGGACGATAAACTGGAAGCATTTCAGGCCGGGGCAGATGACTATCTGACCAAGCCCTTTGAACTGGAAGAGCTGCTTGTGCGAGTACAGGCTCGACTGAGGAATCGCACAACATCCCCGGTGTCCGAAACCATCGGAGATTTTAAACTGGATATGGAATCCGGCGTCGCCACTTCAAGCAGCGGAGACGTAGTGAGATTCAATGACCGGGAACAGAAAATCCTGGCTCTGCTGGTCCTCAATAGAGGTCGGCCGGTGCATCGCAGTGATATACTGGATCATGCCTGGTCCAGCGCAGAAAGTCCTACAAATCGCACGGTAGACAACTATATTGTAAAGTTCAGAAAGATCTTTGAGGAAGACCCGGCCCATCCCAGATGGTTCATCA
>JBHIXQ010000015.1:0-14610 GCA_041984705.1 Leptonemataceae bacterium
TGAACTCCGCCGCACTGAAACACAGGCACCGCCCCGAAATCAATATGCCTGCGCCGGGTGCCGGCCTATAGCAATTGAAGAAAATACCACTGGCCGTCTCTCTTGATCAGTACGGCATTGTTAATCCGAAAGCTCTCTTCCGGTGTGCTGCCCAGATAAAACCGAACCTCGATTTGAGTCGTACCCGGCTCCAGATAGTATTCAGCAAAGATCCGTGAATTTTTGTTTAGAAGTTCATGAAGGGACATCTGCGACGGATCCCCGGTGCTTTTTTTTAGCAATTCGGAATCCAGATAGAATTTTTGAAAATACCCTTCCGGCTCCGCAAGTTCATCTTTCAGTTCCGCTACTGTGCGATGGGCCTTCAAGTCCACATGCACCCCTTCTCCGGGATAGACCATCTTTTCCAGACCGGACAGATCTCGATCATCGATCATTCTAAACAGTGTCTGCAATCTACGGTCTACAGCATCCAGTTCAGAAATGGATTCCATATCCAGCTTCTGTCTGGAAGTATCAAAAGCTGCCTTTCGCTCCAGTTTAATGGGAGCATTCTCAGCGTTTCGATTTACTACTGGATCTGGAGCATTCCGTTCTGATTTTCCTTCGCATCCATTGATGCCGCATAGCACCAGAATCAAAAGGAATCCTCTCTGGATTTGATACTTCACTGCATACCTCACCTTGATTGGACGAGCAGATAGAGCTCCGGGTTCCCGTTCACTCGGGTTTAATAATATTTACCAGGACTGCACCTAGATCTTCACCGTTGATGACCTGGATTTTCTTCAAGTTCTGCAGAGCGGATTCTGCGCCGGTAGTAAGTCGGGCCCCTGCAATCACAAAACCCCGGGCCACTTTGAGCTCATTCAACGTATTCTGCATGTTACGAAGAAAGATATCTGAAATAGGCTGATTTCTCCATTTTCGAAACTGAAACAGAGCACGATCCTTTTTGTCTTCCTGGTTCACAGCTACAAGATCCAGGCCATCCGGGTCCCGGTTCGGCAGATTTCTATCCACCTTGAAACCCATACTGGTAACGATCTTGTTGCAGGCGGACTCGAACTGAGCAGAAGGAAGCTCATTAAATGTTTCGATCAATTCATCGGCATCAAATGCAGGGCCCGCAGCCGCGCTGGTTCGTCTGACCGGTTTGTTTCCTTCAGATCCAGCATTGATGTTGAATACCTCATCCATCTGCAGACCGCTAACGCGAAAAATGATTTCTGGATGAATTCTGTTTCGCACCCATTCTTTGAGCTGATTTTGAAAGTCGAAACCACGGGGACTGGTTTCCTGAATGGTAGCCACACCTTCTTCCAGATCCATGCGAAAATCGGAAACTCGCATTACAGTCTGGTCCGTGGGGTTCCGGATTTCCAGTTCCAGAAGATTCTCATTGGCTTTTTCCAGATCCCCCATCAGCATACTCAGATACGCCACAGCCAGCCTGGCATCATACTCTTCTCGGTCCCAGGTTTCTTCCAGAGCCAGGTGCAGACAGCTCTCCGCTGCCTCCAGGGACCGTTCATTTTTGCCTGTCATGTAATGGGAAGCGGCAGCCATCTTAAAGATTAAATACCGGATAGCAGAATCATCTATGTTATCTTTGAGCTTTTCAAGCTGCTCCAGTACTTTCTTATGCTCCCCCTGGCGATACGCCTCAATGGCCAGCAGGAACCTGGCGGTGTCGTTGGAGCGATCCAGGTCCAGACCCTCTTCCAGTTCTTTCAGGGCTTCCTTTTTCTTGAGCATAGACAGCCCCACGCCTCGAGCGATTCTATATTCCGCGGATTGAGGCGCCAGCTCTACCAGCTTCTTGAAGTGCTTTTCTGCCACCTCGAATTCGCTCTGGCCGATAGCCATAAATGCCAGGTGAGCCAGAGCCTCTTCGTTTCTTGGAGCTGCTGCCAGAGATTCCGTGTATACATCATAGGCTTCTTCAAATTCTTCCTGCCGATAAAAGATCTCTCCAATGCGATTGAGCAATCTGGGCTTGGGATATTCAGGAAGGGGACGACCCAGTCGGCGAAGTTCCTGTAGATGTTCCAGTTCATTGTGTTCATCCCCTTCCATGGCATAGATCTGTGCCATGGTGAAATGCCCACGTGGATTATCCGGCTCGCGCTCTATCCTGGATCGAATCAGTCCACGTGCATCTGTGTAGGCACCTTCTCTGGCAAGACTCAAGGCCCGATCAAAGACTGAGCTTCGATCAAAAACCAGAAAGTAATAGATGGCGCCCACGAGTCCGCCACCGAGCAGTATTACAATAAGCCAGATCATATTAGCGATGCGGAATGAAGACGGACTTCAGCCCCGGAGGGATGGACTGCTCCTTTGCAATTTTGTAAACCAGCAATTCCATTTCTTTAACAAGGGAAGCAAGAGCCTGCTTTTTGTGACGAATCAACCGATAACATGCGGATGGACCTGCCGGGAACCTCAAAGCAGTGTTTAATTTTTGCCAGAACGATTTCTTATCCCAGCCCCAGGTATGATGTTCATATTCGTACAGAGATGAATCCTCCGGACGATCTCCGGCAATTTTCAGAAGTACAACAAAGGTTTTTCTGGCAAGAGCGGGAAGAGCTCCTACCATATCCAGCAGGATCGCGGATTCCATATCGCAGGCCCTGGCTTTGAACTCATTGGCCAGTTCCAGCTTATCCAGAATGTCATGTACCGGTCGATCAACAGTAATCAAACGATCCCGACCAGGCCCTCCAGGATAACTGACCCGATTGGAGTGACGTATCACTTCACTGATGCGCAGCACCTGACCGGTTTCGATTTCATCTTTTTCATCCAGAATGCCAGCTATTCCTGCACTGATTACAACGTCCGGTGCAATGTCTTCCAGTATCTTCTGGATTTCTTTGCGTTTGGTAACGCCCGGTCCGGTGGTTCTGGCGTAGAATTCCCGATATTTCCTGGAACGGTATACTCTAAGTTCTTTTTCAAATTCAAACGGATGGCGGTCCAGAAGACCCTGTAGCTCTTCCTTGATGCCCGTCAGAAGCAAAATCGTCAGGGACACTTTTCCCTCCTGCTATCTAACAGTACTATCGGAAAGAGTCTGCATCCTTAGAATCAAATAATCCAGCAGATTCTGAGCCAGAAGGTCCTTGGAGCAGGGCCCGACGGTCTCCTCTCTGCCTTCCCGATCCAGCACAAAGAGGGTATTTTCATGGGAGCCAAAGCCCACTTCCTCGCGGTAAACCCGATTGGCGCATACAAAGTGCAGCTTCTTCCGCTCCATTTTCTCCAGGGCATGCTCCCGGATATCTGTGGTCTCAGCCGCAAAGCCCACTCTGAAGAAATTAGGATAATCCAGTTCCGAAACACTGATCAAAACATCGGTGGTGGGTTTCAATTCCAGGGTCATTCCTTCGGAGCCGGTCTTTTTGATTTTTTGAGCTCCTGGATTGGCAGGAGTAAAGTCAGCCGGGGCCGCCGCCATAATCAACAAACATCGGGAATCTACTTCCGATTGAACAGCCTGAGCCAACTCTTCTGTAGTAATCACGGAAATATTGCGCGCACCCGGGACCTGACAATAATCGCGATGAGCGGGCCCGCATATATAGACCACCTCTCGAAATCGCGAGATTCCGTTTCTAGCCAGTTCCCATCCAGTTTGCCCTGTGGATGGATTGGAGATAAAACGCACTGGATCGATCCATTCCCTGGTAGGCCCTGACGTTACGATTAGCTTGAAGTCCTTCAAGTTCATGAGATTATTTCGTTATATTTCTCCAGTAGTTTCGCTTCAATTTTCTGGATTTCTTCCATTTTTCCCTGCCCAACATCACCGCAAATAACTTCCCCGGCGGCCGGATCCAGGATAGTGACTCCATCTTGCTGCAAAGTCTTAAGATTTCTCTGTACTGCAGAATGGCTGTACATATTTGGATTCATAGCAGGCGCCACAAAAGCCGGGCATTGCAGAGCCAGGTAGGTACTGGTTACCGCATCATCTGCAATGCCGGATGCCATTTTACCAATAATATTCGCTGTGGCCGGGATTACTGCAAAAAGGGCTGCTTCGTTCTTTAGATCTATATGGAGCATGCCATGATCCCATTCGTCCACAATTACATCCTGACCACTCAGGGTTTGAAATGTTACCGGCCCTACGAAGCGCGTTGCGTTTCGTGTCATGCAAACTCGAACAGGTATCTTTTTTCTGGACAGGTTTCGCACCAGGTCACAGGTTTTGTAAGCGGCAATACTGCCGGATACAGCGATCACAATGGTTTGAGGTTTCATTGCTTACTCCACTACACAGGGCACTGGCATAGGTTCCATTAAAAAAACCTACGTTCTATGGAACATTCGGTCCAGTTCATTTCGAGTCAAACGGAGCATGGTGGGCCTTCCGTGGGGGCATCGAGAGGGATCCTCACACTGACTTAATTGCTTCAAGATTTCTGCCAGAACGCTACCATGTACTACATCATTCTTTTTGATGGAAGCTTTACAGGCTTTCATGGCTGCGTACTCATCATAGACTCGAACCATAGACTCCCCTTCTGCCAGGCGCTGGATTACATGCATAATTGTATCCACTTCTGAGCCTGGATCCAGAAAATCTGGCACCATACGCAATGCAATCTGTCCTTCTCCTATGGAATCTATTTGAAAGCCAGCTTCCTGCAATTCCTGGGAATGCTCGAGGATTGAATCCGCCTCCTGTCTGGAATAATCCAGGATTAGAGGGGTAAGCAGATTCTGAGTCCCAAAGCTTCGGTCTTCCAGCCCCTTTCGCTTCAGTTCATAGTTTATGCGTTCGTGAGCCGTATGCTGATCAATGATATAGAATCCATCCTCTGCTTCTGCAAGGATGTAGGTTCCAAAGATCACTCCAAAATGCCGAATGGGAAGGAAGCCCGATTTAACGGAGCTCCCGGATGCAGCAATAAGATGGTTTCGGTTGTCATCGCCAGTGCGCAATTCATGGTCAGCATCCCGGCCATAGCCCTGGGTGTCAGAATAGCCCGGCCTCGAATCGGCAGCTTCCCAGGAAGTGCCCCGAATTTCGTATGCTCTACTCTGGCCTACATCTCGTTCCTTTTCAAACAGCAGTGAATCTACGGATTCCAGCAAAGAACCAGGTTTTCCATATTCGCCTCCTACGCCCGATGAAGCAAGATTGGCATTTCCCGAACTAAGGGATTCAGAGCCGGACGCACCACCGGATGAAAAGTTAGAATAAGAACTATTGAAGCCCGGTTGCCAATTACCTTTCTTGAGCGGTAGAGGCTCATCTGGAAAGATTACAGGAACCACAGCTCTTTGAACGAGACCGTGCAGTAAAGATTCATCCAGCAGTCGTACTTCTCTTTTCGCAGGATGGACATTTACATCCACACGATCCGGCTCCACTTCCAGAAAGAGAAAATAGGCCGGATGAGAGCCATGAGGCAGTATTTCGCCATATCCTTTCTTAACCAGAAAAGACAGATTCTTAAACTCCACCGGGCGGCCATTGATCCAGGAAAACTGACGATCCCTGGTGGCTCGAAAAAAATCATGATCAGATATAAAACCTGAAATGGAGATGCCGGCAGCGTGGGAACTCACAGGAAGTAGATGCCTGGCCAGATTTTCTGTAAAGATAGCACCTGCTCGCTCTTCGAAGGATTGGTTGGCCGGCAGATCCAGAATCGTCTTATCATCCCGCACCAGCTTCCAGGCAACATTCAATCGCGCCAGAGCCAGCCGAATAAACTCCCGATGGATCTTTTGATTCTCCGATTTTTCTGCCTTCAGGAACTTCTTACGGGCTGGAGTGGAATAGAATAGATCTTCCACATATATTCGAGTGCCCCTGGTTCTGGCCGCAGGCTCCACAGGTCCCGGCTCACCACCGCGGCTTACGATACGAGCTCCGCGCTCCTGGTCCTCAGCACGAGTGAGTATTTCCAGGTAGCTAATAGAGGCGATGGAAGACAGGGCCTCACCACGAAACCCGTAACTCAGAACCTCGCTAATATCATCCAGGGTTTCTACTTTGGAAGTTGCATGCTTCTGGATAGCCAGCGGCAGATCTTCAGCCAGAATCCCGGCTCCGTCATCCTCCACTGAAATCCAATTTATGCCTCCTCCGCTGGTTTCTACCTGAATGCCTGTAGCTCCAGCATCCAGGGCATTCTCGGCCAGCTCCTTGACCACCGAAGCCGGACCATCGATGACCTCGCCTGCTGCAATGCGATCTACCAGCAGTGCAGGTAGAGGGCGGATTCTACTTTTCTTCAGAGCGGATTCCATAAATACTGGTGCCGTCAGCGTAGGAGCCTCCGGGTGGGGCGTAAAGCGGAAAGATTATGCGATCCAATTCAAACTTCAAACTCGCCTTCTGGGTTGGATTTGCCATTCATGTAATCTATGTTTGGACCAGAACCAGGATCCTGGACATGGAGTGCATTAATCCAAGCTGCACTTCTCATCTCATCGCAGATATGCCACTCAGTATTCTCTATCTTCCTATGCCCCCCGTCATTGTAATTATCGCATCCTTTACTCTGGGATCCCTGCTCTGGGGACTCTATTTCATGGGCATGCTCTGGCTTCTGGAAAAAGTAATCAAGTGAAGCGAAATGCAATCCTGATTGGACTGGGCCGCATAGGCTGGTCTCTGGAAAAAGACAAACTTCGCTATCATCCATGCACTCATGCGGGCTCATTGCTGGCTCTGAAAAAGCGTTATAACCTCCTCGCCGTATGCGATACCAATCCAGCCAGAATTCAGGAGTTTCAACGCTGGTGGCCAGAACCGGTGCAATATTTTGAAAGTCCGAAACAGTTATTTACAAACATCGGCTCAGCGCAATTCGCAGATCAAAAGCGAAAGCCTTCTGGAAAGAAGAGTAATGCAGCGAGCAGTTCGACTACAGAAGGCCCCCTTTCTGTGGATCTGGCCATTGTAGCCACTCCGCAGGATGTGCATACTTTCCAGGCCCTGGAATTGATGAAAAATGGCGTAGCCGATGTTCTTATTGAGAAGCCCCCCGGAGAAAAAGCCTCTGATGCGAAAAAGCTTCTCCAGGCGATGGAGAACTTAAACAGCAGGCTCTGGATCAATTTTGAAAGGAGATATCATCCGGAGTATCAGAAGGTTCTAAAGCTGATTCAAAGTAAATCTCTGGGCACGCTTCGTCATATTCGCGGTCGGGTCTATTCAGGAGCATCCCCCGTACATCCTGGATCAGGACCGCTCTTGCACGATGCTGTTCACTGGATAGATCTTCTTTTCTGGTACTGTGGCATTCCCATCAATATGAGCGGCCGAATCGTTCGAAACAGCAAGGGGCTGGAGCAGGCTTCGCATCTACACTTTCATTATGATAACTTTGTGGCCAATCTGGATACAGGAGCTCGATCCAGGTATTTTGAGTTCGAAATGGAAATAGACTTCTCTGAAGGAAGGATTCATTGCGGAAACAATGGTTTTCGCCTCTGGAAATCCAGGAAGTCCTCGCGGTATTCTGGATTTAAGGAGCTGAAAGAGTATCCATTCTCTTTTTCTGAAAGTAAAAGAAATCCCTGGATGAATATGTATTCTACTATTGCCAGGGAAGCTCATATCTCTTCTGGCAAAGCATCAGAATCAGGATATGATAGGAATCGAACTATCCAGGGGCTCAAGACCGTTGAATTCATTGATAAGGCATATCGCTCATTGTAGTGCGCTCTTTGCAGTGCTCTCTGTTTCCTGGATTATGAGGACATGAGTTCACCACCTGGCCGTAGTATAAGTGGCCTGCAGCGGAGCCCGGCTACACCCTTTGCTTTCGTAAAATCCTTTTGCGAATGTTATATCAGTAACTTAGCAGCGGCTAGCTTTCGAACTGCACACCAATGAATTTACATATTGTAGGCGTCGGATCCGCCACGGCCCAGCTGGTGCAGCTGGTTTCCAGAACGGCCGCCACACAGGCTTCTACATTGGCGCGATCCGAAGGAAAGAATAGAATGGAACTGAAGGTATGGTTGGTGCCGCACTCACCGTCCTTGGCGCCATAGGCTGCCGCCACAAGAATGTTTGCTTCGCCCGGATCATATTGATTGGCTGAAGATCTGGAGCAATGAGAGATCATCAAAAACACCACTGCCAGAAGGATCACCGATCCCCGGGCCCACAGGAAGGAGGAATTCTTCCATTGTTTCTGACTGTGTTCACTGGATAATTGCACTTCGAATGCATTGACGGTTGCACTGCCATCTGGTTTCAAGTGGTTTTCATGGCAAAATCGCCCATACCTGTTCTGTTTGATGCTCGAATGCTGGGATTCTCGGGAATCGGCACCCAGGTTTTCAGTGTATTGAATTTATTGATTCATAGACCAGAGGTGCGACTCACTCTGGCCGGAAATCGAGACACAATTCAAAAGTATCTACCGGATTTCTCCGGTGAGATTCGGCCATTTAATGCCGGTATCTATTCCATCCGGGAGCAGTTGCAATTTCCGGCTCCCCGCAAAGGAGAGGTCATTCACAGCCCACATTACAATGCAGCCCTGAAGTATCTTCGACGTAGCCTGGTTGTGGTCCATGATTTGATTCACCTGGACAGCCAGGAGTTTTCCAATCCGGTGTATCGATTGTATGCCTCCTTTTTTCTACGCCAGGTAGCATCCCGGGCCGGTTCAATTGCGACGGTATCCGATCACTCCAGGTACCGAATGATTGAGAATTTCCCCCGAAGTCAGACAAGAATTAGCACAATCTATAATGGCATCAACCATTCGCTGTTCAAGGTTCCATCGAGCAAGGATGTAGTTGCCTTCAAGAAGAAGTATAAGTTGAAGAAGCCTTTCGCACTTTGTGTGGGCATTGGCAAAAGGCATAAGAATGTAGATTTCGTTGTGCGATCGCTTAAAACTCTCTGGGACGGGGATCTGGATCTAGATCTGTGCATTGCTGGCACCGGTGGAAAATTACCGGGATACCTGGCCGACGCTCTGAAGGATTTTGAACATGCTTCCAGGATTCGCATTTTACCTTTCTTCGAGAACTCGGAGCTGCCTTTACTCTATGCCTCTTCTGACCTGTTTATTATGCCTTCGCTGCTGGAAGGCTTCGGCTTTCCTCTTGCGGAAGCCATGGCCTGTGGAGTGCCGGTGGTTTCATCCAATCGAAGCAGCCTACCCGAGGTAGGCGGAGATGTTCCTCTGTATTTTGATCCAGAGCATGAGTCTGAACTGCGAGAAGCCGTGCTTCGCATACTGGAAAATAAATCCATTCGCAGTAGAATGAAAAAGGAAGGTCCTGTTCAGGCGAGAAACTTCACCTGGAAAGCTCATGTAGATTCTTTGATTCCTCTCTATGAATCCATCGCCCGGAATCTACGCTGAGAAAAAAAGCAATGGTATCAGGCTTTGAATTCTAGAAAGCGAACCACTTTCTGACTTACTCGATCAAGCCAGAAATCCGGTGCCGGGCTTTCTTTACTTTCTGCCAGGATGAGCATTCCACTGAATCCCACATAGGCCAGCACAGTGGCAAGATGCAGAACAAAGAAGACCATATCTCGAAAATATCGACCATCGAAAGACTGCTTCCAGATATAGTAATGGATGATGTAGGTTACAAAAACCGCCAGGAAGAAAAGAAGGCTAAGACAGAACCCCCGGACCGCCGCCTTATGCGCCCTGCCGGAATCCATCAAGATACCTGGAAGAAAAAGCACAAATAACGGAATCAGATAGGTAATGGAGCGCACCTTTTCTGATCTGGAAAGCCAGTAACCTTTGATCTGCTTGAGATATTTCATCTAGTCCCGGTTTGATTTCTTCTCCGGAAACAGATCCCAGAAAAAATCCACTACGTCCTGCAAAAAAGGAATCTCCCACTCTTCATCCATGAAAGCCCGATACGCCGCCACCAGGGATAAACCCAGGTAACCGAACAGAGCAATTATCTTTATGGAAGAGGATATGGGATTTAGCAAAGACCCGGTGCCAAAGATCCAGGAGGTGAGCCAGAAATTCTCCAGGAACCAGAGCACCATATAAAGACCAATCAGTACAGCGTTGAGCTGCTGACCTTGCTTTCCATGGTACTGGCAGAGCTTGTCCTCTTTCTTGAAATAAAGAGGATAAATCCAGCCAATCAGGGGGAAATAGGCAATAGCAGCGCTTAGCTGATCGCCATCCTGAATGTTTTTCAGGAGTCTATCCTGGATCTCTCGGACCTTATCTGCCATGTGACACCAATGCGGAGAGGGAGGGATTCGAACCCTCGGTAGGCGTACACCTACGACAGTTTAGCAAACTGCTCCCTTCGGCCTCTCGGGCACCTCTCCTGTTCGTTCGGAGGGAGTGGGATTCGAACCCACGGTAGCGCGAACTACAACGGTTTTCAAGACCGCCTCCTTAAACCGCTCGGACATCCCTCCACTGGCAATGCAGGTGCATCCATGAACCGTGTCAAGTAGATTGACCGATCTGGCTGCCCTCCAAGGCTTCAAGACGCTTCTGCAACGCCTTCACTTCTTTTCGCATTTTATCAAGATTCTTAATATGTACGCTGTTCTTCTGGTAATCAGCAATGGGCTGCAAAGGTGATCCGGCATAGACTCCGGATTTTTTTACATTATCGCTCAAAACAGCGGCCCGACCCACCAGAACCGTATCATCGGGAATGGTAATATGGTCCAGGATGCCGGTTTGTCCGCTACAGATTACTCTCTTACCCAGCTTCGTGGAACCTGCAATACCGGTCATGGCTACTAGAATGGATTTTTCTCCAATGTCTACGTTATGGGCCAGGTGACATAAATTATCACTGATCACGTTATCGTGGATCAGAGTTTCGCCGTACGTGGCTCGATCAATACAGTTGTTAGCACCCAGCACTACATCGTTGCCAAGTCGTACAATTCCAGTCTGCGGAATTCTATGGTGAGACCTGGATTCATCCTGAGCAAAGCCAAATCCTTCAGAACCGATTATGGTACCACTTCGGATAATGCATCGCGCGCCCAGGATACAGCCCCAACCCAGCACAACTCCAGGATGCAAAACACAATCGTCTCCCAGCACAGCATCTCGTTCTACCACAACACCGGCCATTACCACACAGCGTTCCCCGAACTGAACCCTGGGTCCTACAATAGCGCCCGGGCCGATGACAACACTGTCTGGCACCTTTACGGACTCATGTACAATTGCTGACGGATGGATCCGACCCCAGTCCTCGGTGGATGCGAAATTCGTATCTCCAAATCTCTGGCGGATCCAGGAATGAGCCAGCCCAACATTCTTAACCAGGATTACAGTGAACTCCTCGCTACTGGATAACTTGTCTTTTAGCTCCGCGTTCAGCACCAAACAGGCTGGCTTTCTTTCTCTGGCCTTCTCCAGGAACTTTTCTTTATCGGCAAAGGCCAGATCCCCGGCTCCGCAATAATCTATGGGAGCAATGCCACTGATTTTCACCGAAGGGCCGATGGACTGCTGAACGATGCCGGACGGCTCCAGGGAAGCCAGGATATCGTCGGATTGAAATGGTTCTATATGAAATGCACTGGAACTCATTCCAGCAATGTCTCTGCAGGACGCACGTACTCAAGCCTTTTCCAGGACTTCATTATGAAGGTAAAATAAATCTGCGGATATTCCAGCCATCAGTGAATCCATCTGGAACACCGTTACATCGAATTCCCTGAAAAATTCAGCGGGCCATTCTGTAAGTGTTGAATCCTGGAATGGTCTGACTCCATGGTAGCACCGGCGAATCGCTGATTAACAACGTTCGATTTGATTCCTGTGAGCTACTAAATCAGGGTCTTTTTGTTCTGAATAAAATCCACCAGCACCATGCGATCCATCTGTCTGGGATGTGGATAGAAGATCCGGCCCTGGCTGTGTTTGGCAAATTGCTGTATAAAGGATTCATCGCCAAAATAACTGAATTCCCAGTCCGAGGTCAGCAAGAATGTATTGATTACGATTCCATCATCTGTAGCTGCCCTGGTTTCCCGGAGAGCAAAGTCAAAATCTCCAGGAGATGGCGGATAGTTTATGTGCAATGTACTGCCTTCAAAGTGCGCCGTGGGCACACCGTCTGTAATAAGTATAATCTGTCTGTTTTTCGTTTCTCCACTACCGAGCAGCTTGCGAGAAAGTGAAAGTCCACGCTGCAGGTTGGTAAAATACTCAGGAGCAAATGCCATGCTTTCTTCGTTACTGGCGTCCAGTCGCAGCCGGATGTGAGGATCGAACATGGTAACTGGAAATGGCTGCAGCGATGGAATGTCGGCCGGGGTGTAAGATTTCGCAAAAGTACCAAATCCCACCACCATCAATCGATCGTCCTTATACTCTTCTCGAATCAATGCATCCAGGGCCAGAACCATTCGCTTCGCATAGTAGAATCGATCGGCACGCATCATGCTTCCGGACATATCCAGAAGTACAACGGTAGCCGATCTGGCCTGACCGCGGCTGCGAAACACTTCTATATCCTGGAATCCGGGGCGATTGGAACCTGTGCGAATATAGCTATTGATCAACGTTGCGCTAATATCCAGGGCATGAACGCTATCGCCAAATTCCATAGGCCTGGATTCTGTAGAAACCTGTTCGCCTTCTCCTTCCTCTGCGGTGATGTTTGCACCGGTATCGTCGGATTTCAGAGCCGAAAATATTTCCTCCAGTGCTCTGCGGCCAATGCGACGAACGGAATTCGGGGACAGTTTCATTTCGCCGGTATCTTCATCGCGAACAACCTGACCCTGCTCCTCCATCAATTTGCGGAGGTTTTCCATGATTCGATCCCGGCGTTCCAGGAATTCCTCGTAAGATTCCGGGCCCAGATATCTAGCCAGTTTCTCCAGATCAAAATTGAATAGATCGCCATTTGCCTGGGCCTGCTTCATGGACTGCTTCAATTCCTCCATGTCTTGCATCTGACGCAGCAGTTCCAGGGCTTCCTTTCGGCTCAGACCTTGATCCCCGCGGAAGGCAAATCGTTTCTGCCCTTCCTGCAAAGTGTTTAGATCCTCCATGTCCTTCTGCATTCTGGAAATGGAGGATCCCAGTTCCTTCTGTCCTGTTTCCTTTACCAGGTCCCATTTAAGTCGATAGAGCTCATCGCTGGATTGCCGCTCTGCCGCATCTTTCAGTTGCTCCTGCAATTCCGGATGTTTCTTCAGCCTGTCCTCGGATTGCTTTCTGGCCTGCTCCAGAGAACCACGAGTGCTATCGATGGCATCCTGAAGATGAAACTGATCCAGTACTTCGTTGATCTGATCATCCAGTTGCTGGATAAACTGGTCCACCAGGTCATCCATTCCGCCTTCTTTCAAAAATAGATTTACCGGAAGGCCACGGTTGATTAACTCTCTCAGAGCATCGTCCAGTTGCATGTCGTATCGCATGACCATTTCAGACAGGACTGACATCAGTCGGTCCATATTCCAGGGGCCGTCGCGATCTGGTTCGTAGGGTCCGTATCTATAAGTTATCATGGAAATTTCGGTCCTGACTTACAATATACACAAAGCCATAGGGAATGACCGCTCATACCAGCCCGGACGTATCGTAGAGATTCTCCGGGAATCTTCGGCCGATATTCTCTGCCTCCAGGAAGTGGACTTCCAGGTTCCGCGATCTCATAACGATGACCTGGCGAGAAAGCTGGCAGAAGCATTGGAAATGGAATACGATCTGGGTCTGAATGTCCAATTGAAAAAGGGAGCGTACGGAAACGCAACATTATCCAGGTTTCCCATTGTCCACACTGAAAATCTGAACATCACCTGGGGTATAAAGAAACCAAGAGGCTGCCTGATGTCCAGGATCAACACACCAGCCGGAGAAATAGCAATCCTGAATTTTCATCTTGGTCTGGCAGGATTTGAGCGGATGTCGCAGATCCGCATGATTCTGGAATCGTCGTTTCTGGAGATGGTGCGACATGAGCCAGTTATCATGCTCGGTGATACAAACGATCGAGTCAGCAAATTGAATCCGCTTCTGGCCGACGGCGGCTTCCAGGATACCTACCGGGGAAATAGAATGCACTCTTTTCCATCGTACACTCCGAATCCATTGATTCGCATCGATAAAGTGTTCTTGAACAGCCGCGTGGAGCTGATTGAACACAGAGTTTTATTAAATAAGAGAACCAGAGTGGCATCCGACCATTTGCCTGTCCTGGTTCGTTTAAAAATCAAGTAACTACCACTGCAGCCGGGCCATGCCAGAGCTATGCCCTCCCATGAGCGAGAGGATGGTCCAGTCCGATTCTCAAGTTCTTGAATTTATGATCTGCTGATGTATCCTCAAATCTTCGACAATTCATCCCGAACCAGGTGTTCTACGTAGGATTGAACGGATTTGATATGGTCCTGATAATCAGGATGAACATCGTCAAGGATCTTGGTTTTTAACGCTTCTTTAAAGGCCTGCAACTTCTCTATCACAACGGTCTTTTGCGCCTGGTGATCTTTGGGATAATCCCTGCGAAGAACGGCCATAACATTCGGAGGATAGATATCCCGTGCCAGCATTCGAACATTGTCCTGATAATGCTCTGGAGAAATCCTGATGATCTCTTCTCTAGGCCCCTGTCTGTACTTTGGATAGATAAAAGGAA
>JBHIXQ010000016.1:0-14420 GCA_041984705.1 Leptonemataceae bacterium
TTGTCTGGAGAATTAGTTGAATTGGTTGAAGTGGATGTATGATTGAATGTAGAGTGGAGTTTTTGATAAAATAGCCAAGGAGAAGGCACTATTCTACAATCTTCGCACATCCCTGACCCAGGGCTCTGGATTCGGTCAGCTAATCTCGGTGCTGCTATTTGGTCTCGAGTCTGCAGAACTACAGGGGGAAAAGTACCTCATCGACAAGAACATCATGGATATGGTGCGAGAGAGCACCTATACCGCCAGCCGAATCATTGATTCTCTCCAGGAGATCGACATTTTGCTGGGTCAGGAGATCAAAACTGAAGAAATGAATGCTGCCGATATTCGCGCGATACTATCGGAAACCATTGACGAAGCAGAACATGCGCAGAAGGTTCATGAAAACCATATCATACTTTCCGAGCATAAAGAAACCCTTCGTCATCTCAGGGTTAAGTGCAATGCAGAGCAGCTAAAGCGTGCCGTTCGAGAACTTCTGATAAATGCGATGAAGTTTTCGCCTAAAGGCACTACGATCTCGGTATTGTTGCGTCAGAACGGAAACAAGCTCAATATCAATGTATTGAATGAAACAAGAGCTACCCGAGATCTGGGTAATGGCAAGATAGTGGAAGGTGGCATTTCTCTGGCCTATCAGAACCTGGTATTCGAGCCTTTCTTTCGCCTGGAACATTCTGTGTTTGAGAATTTTGACACCCTGGATATCGGAATGGGTTTGAACATAGTTCGCACCATCATAGAGAAACTAGGAGGTAGCATTGCGGCTTCCAACGTCACCGATTACAGAGATGCAAAAATACAGGAAGGGCGGCTTCTGGTAGACCTTGAAATTCAGCTTCCCCTGGTGGACGAACAGGAACAACAGAAGGGTGCAGAGACTGCATCTGCTTCAAAATGAAGGAGAACTCTCGCATATTGATTCTGGAAGATTCCAGAATGAGCGCGCTGTTGCTGGTGAAAACCCTGCAACAGGAAGGCATTCTTTTCGAACACAGGATTGTAGATAATGAACCTGATCTGGAAAGCGCTCTTCAGGAAATGGAATTTGAGCTCGTGCTTTCTGACTACTATATGCCCGACCTGGACTGTGCGGCAGCTCTGCGAAGAATTCGCCAGGTCAGTCCCGATGTCCCCTTTATTATTGTCTCCGGAAAAATCGGCGAAGAGACTGTAGTTGAAATGATGCGGGCTGGTGCTACGGACTTCGTAATGAAAGACCGTATGGATAGACTTCTGCCTGTGGTTCAGCGAGAGCTGAAGAATTTCTGGATTCTGCGAGAACGTCAGAAGACCCAGGAAAACCTGAAGCGAACCGAAGAAAGATACAATGCTTTTATTTCTACCATCCTGGAAGTGATTCCAGATGGTCTGGTAGTTTTAAATGAAGACCATATGCCTTTTCTGATCAATCAGGCCTTTGCCGATATCGTATCCCGATACGCATCGGACCTGGGTTATTCGGAAGCGGAATTAAGAGACCATCTAATCGAAAAAGCTGTGGAAGAAATCAGCAAGACCGAAAAGAATCAAATAACAGAAATCCATGTTCCTCGCAGGGATATGCGAGAATTCATATAACTCCCCATTCTATTTGCCAGGATTGTTTCGAATCTGGCGGCCGCCCGATTCCCGCCTACCAATTATAGCTGTCCTGAAAAGCATCCCTCTTTTGTGGATCCACTCCCCGATATTGCAGCATATTGTAGCCCATGGGATGTGGCTCAAAAGGGCTCAGCCAGGGCTGGGATATTCCATAATTGATGCGATGAAATAATAGTAGCACAGGAACTTCCTCATGCAATCTGGTATTCATCTTCTGGATTAGCTGCATTCGCTCCGCCGGGTTCTCGGTTTGCTCAAGCATTCGATAGGCCTGGTCAAATTCGGAATCGGTGAATTCTGCTTCATTGTAGGGAGTTCCGGCGTTGGGTCCATAGAATAGCTGAAAGAAATTCTGTGGATCCGGATAGTCGGCGCCCCAGCCCCAGGTAGTAATCTGGAATTTTCCCTTCATGCGCTTTTCGAAATATGTGGGAGCATCAAATAGATCCACCTGCAGTCGGATTCCCAGGGCCGCCACCTGTTCCACAAGATAACTGTGAAAGCTGGCATTGGCCGGCCTGGGTACGTCAATGAGCCTTAGAACCAGAGGTTTTCCAGTGGAAGGGTCTTTTCCATCTGGATATCCGGATTCTGCTAGCCATCTCTTTATCTGATCCTCCGAACACTCTTCGCTGCGGGGGACAGCGTCGTAGCCTTCCATTCCAGGGGGGATGAGTCCCCGGGCTACGATGGATCGGCCTTCATAGAATCTCTGCACAAGCTCTTTTGCATCGATGGCGCACCTCAGAGCTTTTCGCAGTCCTACCTTTTTTCCGATTACAGGATCATCCAGGTTGAATATCCATCCAAAGGTGGTAAGTTCAGCTTCGGTGCTCAGCGTTATTCCTCGCTGTCTGTATTCCGGCCTCAGCTGTCCACCATCCAGCACCCCTTCGTAGGAATCTTTGGTAAGTGCCACTCTATCCTGGTATCCCTGTTCGAAGAGAGTCCAGACAGTGGATCCAGATTGAATTAAATAGAAAACCACACGATCGGAAAAAGGCAGAGCCGCTCCAGCCAGAGATCGCATGGGCTCTACACGATCTGGATTCTCCTGCAAACCGGACGGCCAGCTTTCAGAATCTGCGGGAAGCTCCGGAAACCGAAAGTCATAAAGAGGATTCTTTTCCAGGATAATTTTATCCCTGGGTTCCCAGCTCACAAGATGGTAGGGCCCGGATGCAATCATTCTTCGCTCCAGCGCATGCTGGTTCTTTTCTCTGGAGTTGTACTCTTGCCAGCAATTCCAGGGCATGGGCGCAGAACTGACCATGGCAAAGAAATACAGTATTCGATCGCTGGAGCTATTCAAATAGATTCGCAGCTTATCGGGTGCTATCGCCTGTACTCCGTCCATGGGTCTGCGATAGATTTCTTCCAGAACCCTGGCCTGCTCGGAAGCATCCAGATTTGCTATTTGTTTTTCCTTTCGCGCATCACGAATGTATTCGTTGTACTCGCTAAACCCCGGAATGCTTTTGGCCAGAAGAGAGAACATAAAGGCTTCGTTGGCTGGATCCGCATTTCGCTTCAAACTGAGCTCCAGGTCCTCTGCCAGAATAGGTCGACCGGTGCCGTCATGATGTTCATCCTTAAGACAGGCCTCCACCGGCGCATAGTAACGCTTTCTGAGTTCTAGATCAAAGTAATAGGTGGGCACTCCCCTATGCATGGCCCTTTGAACCCGCGGCATAGCCCTGGCCAGGTAGGGCTCCATTTCAATGGGTCGCTTGAGATAGCTGTACTGAAATGGTGTAAGAGCCATATTGGAGGCTACACTAAAGCTGGGTGCATCATGCATTCGTACCGGATCCAGGGTGGAAGGCTCGGAAGCCATGGCGATAAGATGCCAGTTCTTTCCTCTGGTGTCAGGGTAGGGATGATTCAGGGGAGCCCCACATCCAGGACCAAAGATTAAAATCAGAATCAACAGCCGGGTAAGCTTCCCGAATACATGTGCATCGCAAAAAAGTTTCATGCTCCGTTTACCTGCGCGAAAATTAAAATGCATGTTTGACACCCGAGCAGGCAGCAGAAATTCTTTGCCCCAATGAACGGATCTTCGACTCGGCTACTTTCTGGTATCATCCTGCTCACCTTTTTTTCCATACATTGCGGAGAGGAAAAGGATATTCAGCTGAAACCTGTACAGGATGTCCCTCTGGAAGGGCTACCTGTAGGTCAGCCGGACCCCATGGCTGACCCCGCTGCTGTCAAAGGCGGGGTAAACAATGTCTGGGGAGCATCCTATCCCAAATCTCTAAACTACTGGCTGGATACCAATACTCTTTCTGCTGAAATCACCGGAATGCAGTTTGAACCTCTCATCGTAATGCATCCCGTAAAACAGGAACCGGTGGGCATCCTGGCCGAATCCTGGGAAACCAGCGCGGATGGTATGGAATTCACGTTTAAGATCCGCAAACAGGCTGAATGGAGCGATGGTACCCCAATTAAAGCCAGCGATTTTGTATTCTACTATGACACCATCATGAATCCCAAACACAATACCGCAGTGTTTCGCGTTTCCTTGAGCCGCTTTGAAAGACCGGTGGCAGTGGACGATCAAACGCTGCGAGTACGCGCAAAAGTAAAACACTGGCAGAACTTCTGGGATGCAGGAAGCATGATGGCCCTTCCGGAGCATTCTCTCAAAGGAAAAGATTTCAACGATGTGAATGAATTCGAAGTGACCAGCGGCCCCTATCAAGTTGTTCAAAATAAAGTCAATCGATTTGTACTCCTGAAGAGGCGAGGAGACTGGTGGGGACGAAAGCTCAAGTTCAACAACGGAAAATACAATTTTGACTACATCCGTTACCGCTTCATCGAAGATCGAAACAAAGCTCTGGAAGCGTTCAAAAAAGGAGAATTCGATTACTTTCCCGTGCATACTGCATCCATCTGGGCCATCAAGACTCATCTGGAAGAGGTACAGAAAGGCTGGGTGGCCAGACAGAAGATCTATAATCGTATTCCCCGTGGATTCCAGGGTTTCGTAATAAACCTGCGAGAGGAAAAGTTTCAGGATATTCGAGTTCGAAAGGCATTATCGCTGCTACTGAATCGTTCATTGATGAACAAGAAGCTCATGTATGAAGAGTATGTGCTACTCAACTCCTACATACCGGATCTGTATCCTGGATACGTAAATCCAGAGGTACCTGTAGTGAAATATGATCCGGATCAGGCTCGAAGGCTTCTGAAAGAAGCAGGGTACGAACCCAATGCAAAGGGGCTTCTGGAAAAGGATGGTCGAATCCTCAGCATCCGTTTTTTACAGAGTGGCTCGGATCTAAGGCATCTAAACATCTATCTTCAGGATCTCAAGTCGGTGGGTATTGAAGCATCCATCGATCAGGTTAGCTTGAGTACCGCTCGCAAGCGACTGGATGACTTTGAATTCGATCTCTACTGGATTAACTGGGGCGCCGGACGACTGAAGGATCCTGAACCCATGTGGCATTCTGGCACTGCAGGTGATAAAGGCTCCATCAACCTGGCCGGAGTTAAAGATGAAAAGATCGATGCTCTCCTGGAGTCCTATAAGACAGCCGCATCTGCCGACCAGCGAACAGCATTGTTAAAGCAAATCGATCGCAGATTGTATGAGCTGCATCCCTATGTACTTCTCTGGCAGGCCGATTCCCATCGTCTGCTGTACTGGAATCATTATGGAATTCCGGACAATCCTCTGGGAAAATACGGCTCGGACGATGCAGTGAATACATACTGGTGGATTGACCCGGATCAAAAGAAATTGCTGGAGCAATCTCGCAAGAACAATGAAGCGATGAAAAAGGCCCCGGCCACCATAGAATACCAGGGGCCCTGAGGCCATCATAAGGAAGCCATTCAGGGACTGTGCGAACCTACGTACTTCGAAGACTACTCTACATGATCCCCACAATTCTGGGGATTACTGTAGCATGCTTTGTATTGATTCAATTTGTTCCAGGAGGCCCGGTGGAGCAAATGATTGCCGATATTCGGGCAGCCACGGTGGCCAGAGGAGCGAATCCCGCCACAGCGATTCCAGAATCTGAAATCGAAAACATCAAAAAGAACTTTGGCTTCGATAAGCCAGCCCATGTACGTTACTTCAGCTGGCTGGCAAATGCATTTACCGGAGACCTGGGGGAGTCCTATAGCTACAATCGCCCGGCCCTGGAAGTAATACTGGAGCGAATGCCCATTTCGCTTTTCTTTGGACTGACTTCCTTTTTGTTATCCTACGCTGTCTGTATTCCTTTAGGAATGTGGAAGGCAAGAAAACACAGATCCTTTTTTGATACAGCCAGTTCTATTGTAATATTTGCGGGCTATGTAATACCGGGCTATGCTCTGGGCATCCTGCTAATCATCTTCTTCGCAGGTGGGACTTTTCTGGATCTATTTCCTCTCCGAGGAGTTGTGTCCGATAACTTCGAAATGCTCGGGACCGGCGCGAAGATTCTGGATTTTCTGCATCATATGATATTGCCCATGGTCTGCTACATGGTAAGCGAATTTGCATTTCTTACCATGCTCATGAAGAACGGTATCCTGGAAGAGTTAAAGAAGGACTATATTCGCACGGCTGTTCTAAAAGGCATGCTGCCAAAAACTGCATTGTTTCGCCATGCACTCAGAAATGCATTGATTCCCATTGCCACACGAATGAGCGAAATCTTCACTCTGGTATTTGCCGGTGCCCTGCTCATAGAGAAGGTATTTGATATAGACGGAATGGGGCTTCTAGTATGGAATTCCATTGTAAGTCGGGACTACAACGTTGTTATGGGAATCATTTTGATTTCCTCTATTCTTACTCTGATGGGCCGGCTCTTCTCGGACATGCTCTATACCTACATTGATCCCAGGATCCGGCTGCAATGAGGTTCTCGGATCTAACACTGGAACGCTGGCGCCGATTCAAAGGAATCCGCAGGGCCTATTATTCCCTTATTCTTCTCAGCTCTCTATTCGTTCTTTCGCTTTTCAGCGAATGCATCGCAGAGCGAAAGCCTATCGTCATGATCTATCAGGATAGTGTTTACTTTCCCCTGATTGTGTTCTATTCGGGAAAGGAACTGGGACAGCAGTATGGGACCGAGGCGGACTATAAAGCCCTGGCTGAATCGCCGCAGTTCCAGGATAGCGGCTGGGCCCTATTTCCTCCCGTACCTTTCGATCCGGAGGAGCCGGATCTGGAAGGTCAGGATCCGCCGCCCCATCCTCCTTCTCTTCGCCACTGGCTGGGCACCGACAGTCTGGGACGGGATGTTTTTGCAAGGTTGCTCTATGGATTTCGTATCTGTATGCTATTTTCCCTGAGCCTGACAATTGTGAGCGGAGTGCTGGGAGTGATTATTGGTGGCATCCAGGGATATCTGGGCGGTCGCACCGACATAGTCATGCAGCGATTAATCGAAGTCTGGTCTGCTCTGCCCTTTCTCTACGTAGTCATTCTTCTGGGTTCCATCTACGGGCAGAATTTCTGGATGCTTCTGGTGGTAATGTCCCTCTTTAGCTGGGTAGGTTTATCCTATTATATGCGCGGGGAGTTCTTTAAACTAAGAGGGCAAACCTACGTCCAGGCAGCACGAGCCAGCGGGCTGAGTAGCTTTCGCATATTCCTGGGCCAGATTCTTCCCAATGCATTGACTCCTCTTATTACAATCCTTCCCTTTACTCTGATTGCAGGAATCAGCTCGCTGACAGCGCTGGATTTTCTGGGCTTTGGATTGCCGCCCCCTACTCCTTCATGGGGAGAACTGTTGCAGCAGGCGATGGATAATCTGGATTTTCCCTGGATTGCCATAAGTACGGTAACCGCTCTTTTCCTCACTCTACTCATGGCTACGTTCATTGGCGAAGGAGCCAGGGAAGCATTCGATCCAAAGTTCTATGAAGAACCTGGCGCTGCCCCTGCTCCCGCACAACAATAGAGGTCCGGGAATCCGACATAGATCGCGGAGTCCCGACTGATGCCCCACCGGATTCATTACTACGGTCCGCGCAACGCCCGGGCAATCCTCCGGAAAGACAATGAACGGCCTGCCCGCGAAGGAATCTAGCTGGCTGTAGTCGCATTGCCTTCCTTTCGCCGGCTCCAGAGATTGAGAATTTCCAGGGCATCCAATTCGCTTCCTTTGCTCTCGGCTTCTGACTGCACCAGAGAGGCAAAATCCATAAGATCTCGAACAGGAATGGCGCTGAGGTCCAGTCCCTGATCCTCGAGCACATAGGCGACGCCTCCTTTCCCGGACTGACTGTTGATTCGAATATACTTTTCGTATCTTCGCCCTATATCTGCAGGATCTACCGGCAAATAGGGAATGTCCCAGATCCCGGGCTCCGTTCGATTCTTTCTAGCGTTCAATGATTTACGAATGGCATCCTGGTGCGAACCGGAGAATGCTGTAAACACAAGCTCCCCTGCATAGGGCTGTCGAGGAGGCACCGTCATACCTGTAGTCTGTTCATAGATCTGACGAATCTCGGGCAGATTAGAAAAATCGATGCCCGGGTCCACTCCCTGACTGAACATATTCAATCCTACTGTTACCAGATCCACATTGCCGGTTCTTTCTCCGTTTCCAAACAGAGTACCTTCCAGTCTATCGGCGCCAGCCAGAAGTGACATCTCTGCCGCCGCAACAGCGGTACCCCGGTCATTATGCGGATGTACACTGATTATCACATCCTTTCTATTGCTCAAGTTTCTGCAGAACCATTCAATCTGGTCAGCGAAGAGGTTGGGCGTGGTGACTTCAACGGTGGAAGGTAAGTTTATGATGAGCGTTTCTGGATCGAACGGCGCCCACTCTTCCATAACAGCATGGGTTATCTCCAGAGCGAATTCAGGCTCCGTGGCAGAAAAACTTTCCGGAGAGTATTCCAGAATCATCTCTCCTGAAAACCCGGAGCGCAATTGCTTGATCTGTCGCACGGCATCCACCGCAATCTGAATCACCTCATCCCGGCTCTTCTGAAATACATACTCCCTCTGGGCAGGCGAAGTGCTGTTGTAGACATGAAAGATCACTTGATCCAGCCCCTGGATAGCTTCAAAACTCCGTTCAATAAGATGGCTTCGAGCCTGACTGAGAATTTGTATCCATGTACCGGATGGTACAACGTCAGGCTCTGCCAGCCATCGGACAAAGTCATAGTCCGGCTGGGAGGCCGATGGGAACCCCACCTCGATTTCGCGAAATCCCATTTGAATGAGCGTGCGAAACATCCTGGCCTTTTTCTCTGGCTCCATGGGAATTACAAGAGCCTGGTTTCCATCTCGCAGGTCTACACTGCAAAAGCGCGGAGCCTTCTCTATAATCTGGGAAGGCCAGGTTCGATCCGGCAGGTCCACCGGCCGTACCGAAGCATATTTCTGAGGGACACTGCCCGTTCTCTGGTTATTGATCATAATTTTCCTCTCTTGATTGCAACCATAGCTCCCGGATGCCTGCGGATCCCTGCTCCAGGCGACGCAACTGACAACGGGAGGATCTGAGTTGTGGCTCTCCCCGGTAAGGCAGCTGTCAGATGGCAACTGTCCCCGCAGGAGCCGGAACTCAAATCATCGAATAGACGCAGGTTATATGTAATACTTATGCCAGGCGAAGCCCGGCTAGCAGAGAGGATAGCAGTAGAGCAGAAGACACAGCTTTACCTGGATTGGATGGATTCCAATCGTAGGAGGCCACAGCTGTTTGTGCTCCATGCATCACATAATCAAGATCGGAAATTAAGGCGGCGGGTCAAGCCCAAATTCCGGAATTCATTATTTATCCGGGAATCTACAGGATGGTAGCAGCCGATACCCGGGAACGCTGCAGGTCTGGAATTCCGGAGGTTTCGGCTAAAAATTGCCGAATCCGTAAGAAAACGAATTGTCTATCACGGGATTGACACCAGGATTCGCACCCGATGCTCTACTTTAATGAATGGGGAATTGCCACCCTGGTCTGTAGCCTGTACTCCCTGGTACTCTTTCTCTATCTTTTCTCATTGAAGAACAAGCAGCGTTATACGCTGGATTTAGCTCTTCTGTTTCTGGGTGCCTTTCTATTGAACATTGGATATCTCTGGTCTGCCCTGGTTATTGGACCTGCCGGAGGCTACCACCGATTCATTACTGTAGGTGTCATCTTTCTTCCCATGATGGCCATGGTACGATTCGCCTACAACTATCCCGACAATAAACCCGGCAAGGAGGGCAAAATCATATTCTGGGTCTTTGGCATTCTTGCCGTTGCCCTAGTTGCTCATTTCTATTATCTGGCTCTGAACTTGGAACCGGACTTCGACTTCCAGGGGGAGCTATTCAACTATCCTCAGGAAACCGGACAGTGGGTAGCGAGAGGAATGCTTCTGATGATGCTGTGGTTTGGTATCGCCATGTTTCGCAAGAGTCGCAAGCTCGAACCCAAACAGAGAAAGGCTGCTCGACAGATCCTCGTGGCCATGCTTATCCCTACACTCATTCCCGGCATTATTAACGTTCTCTACAATGGAGGCCGCATCTCCCATCAAGTTTTCCAGCAATTCTATGTTCTGGCGACGTTGCTGGGCTACACCGCCATCGTTCTGGTCTTTATCAACAATACCGTCGAGAAAACCAGCTTCATGACAAAGATTGTTGGAATTTCTCTGGTTACACTGCTTCTTGCCATTCAGGCCATTTCTGCCTTTTCCGGACATCAGACCCACAGAAACTATGATCGCATTCATGCGATACAGGGGCGAGCATATCTACAGGACGGGATGGATCCAATCAGTCCTATAGCTTACGTGCGAAACCAGGAAGAGGAAATCCAGGGCAAGCTAATTAAGCGAAGCACACGAGATGACTCCACTGCACGCTACTTTCGCCAAACGGCCTCCCATACCAGTGATCTTTATCTGGCCTACCTGGTTCCAGGTCAGTATCTGGAAAATGGGAAACGCGAAATTTATGAAATAGGATATAACTACCGGGAGTATCGAAGATTCATCCACGATTCGATGATAGGGACGGCTATACTTACTTTAACTCTTGTTCTGGCCGTATTGATCCTGTATCCAATCTTCTTTTCTCGAAGCCTGGTAAAACCCCTTCATTCTCTTCTGGATGGTGTGGGCCAGGTAGAAGAAGGAGATTTCGAAGTCAAGATCCCTGTAATGGTGGAAGATGAGATCGGATATCTGTCCAGATCGTTTAACAACATGGTGCGAAGTATCCTGGATGCAAGACAGAAGCTTCAGGACTATGCCGAGAACCTGGAAGTCAAAGTAGACGAGCGAACCAGGGAAGTTACCGAGAAGATGCAGCAAATCCATGAGATGAAAGTGCAGCAAGATGGTGACTACTATCTTACCTATCTCATTGGTCGGCCGCTTCAGACCAATCGCAACAAATCGGATCATATTAACACAGAATTCTACGTAGAGCAGAAGAAGAAGTTCGTATTCAAAGAACGCTCCGCGGATCTCGGTGGTGACATCTGCGTTACGGGCAACCTTCGTCTTGGTCCCCAGGCACGACGATATACAGTATTTATGAACGGCGATGCCATGGGTAAATCCATGCAGGGGGCCGGTGGTGCCATTGTTATGGGTACTGCCATGAATAACATCCTGGCCCGGTCCGCAGGCAACGATCGAGTATTGAACAGCACTCCAGACGAATGGCTTACAGAAATCTTCGATGAACTGCACAACCTGTTTCTTGCCTTCGATGGCTTGATGATGCTTTCAGCCGTGGTAGGTGTCATTGACGAAGAGACCGGAGAAATGAGCTATTTCAATGCAGAACACCCATGGACTGTATTGTATCGCAACGGAGAAGCAAGCTTCATAGAAAAGGAGCTCAATCTTCGCAAGCTGGGATCTCCTTCGGAGTTCAAATTCAAGGTCCAGCATTTTCAGCTTCAACCCGGAGATGTGTTGATCGCCGGTTCCGATGGACGGGACGACGTTGACCTGAGTGGCGGAGCCGAGGTGCGCACCATAAACGAAGATGAGAATCTGTTCTTGAGACATGTGGAAGCTTCCGGAGGCGATTTGCTGGCTATCGTAGACAGAATCCATGGCGCCGGAACCGTTACCGATGACTTGAGCTTACTCAGAGTTGGATTCCATGAAACGGCAGCTACTCGCCTGGAAGGACCGGTGGCCGATGCAGATGCATTGATGCGAATGGCCCGGGAAGGCCTTCAGGGAAACGATGTGGCCGGGGCTTTGAGAAAACTGGACCAGCTACTGACCATAGATCCGGACCATAGCAATGCTCTTCGATTAAAGGGTCGGATTCTCATGATGGAAGGACGGCATCAGGAGGCGATTCAGCCTCTGAGCCAGCTCGCAGAACTGGAGCCGGAAAATATTGATGCCTGCTTTTCCCTGTCGGTATGCTACAAACATCTGCGTCAGCATGACGATGCGATTCGCACAGGTGAAAAAGTGGCAGAGGCCCAGCCGGGTAGAATCGCCAACCTGATCAACCTGGCAGACAGTTACCGGGTCACCGGTCAGATAGAGAAGGCCCGGAGTCTGACCCAGAAAGCGCTGGAACTGGAACCGGAAAATCCATCGGCGAAAAAGCTGGCCGAGCTTATTGGTTAGCTTCCGGCAATAGGATTTGCGACGACTACGCGAAGCTTGCACCGATTGAGCTTCGGGGCACCCGGTAATGCCTGTAGGAGCTTATCGGTCCTACAGATCGTTGCCGAAAAGAATTCCGTAGGAGAGCGCAATGGCATTTCAGGAATTACTCAGCTCTTTCAGATTGGTGACCTGCCTGGAAATATCTTCGATTCCGCTTATCAGTCCCCGGGATGCCTCGTTGATCTCTGTAATTTCTCGATCCAGGCTTTCCATAGTCTTGGCCAGTTCCTTTTGACCATCGATCTGTTCTCTCGATCCATTCAAAACATCCGCTGCCTTGCCACGTTGAACTTCCAACTCCTTAATAAAGCTTTCAAGAATGGATGCTTGTTGTTCCAGTAGACCTGTAGTTTTTTCTACTTGCTGATTGGTCAGTCTGGTTCTATCGCGCTGAGTAGCGGTTTGCTTCACTGCTTCGTCGGATTGCTTTCTGGCCGAATCAATGGTGCTGATAGATTCGGAAACAATATTCGCAATTTGACGTACATTCTGACCGGTATACTCAGCCAGTTTGCTTACTTCATCGGCAACAACAGCGAAACCACGACCGGAGTCTCCGGCCCTGGCGGCTTCAATCGCTGCATTCAGGGAAAGGAGATTCGTCTTTTCTGCGATCTCAGTCATGATTCCTGTTATCTTGCTAACGCTGGCGAACGCCTCTTCCAGGCTGCTCAGCGTTTCTGTAGTGCCTTCTACAGTGGCCTGCACTGTCTCCATGCTGGACAGGGCATCTCCTGCACTTGCGATAAGATTCTGGTTGGAGTCCGTGATAGAAGAAATCACTTTCTTCAGTTCTGCGCTCTGCCCTGCCATCTGTTCGATTCCTTTAGATTGGCCTTGCACGGTTTCCGATGTCTGAGCTGAACTGGCCGTAAGCTCCTCCGTTACTGCATTGGCCTCTTCCAGTGCTGCTGCCTGGGTTTCAATGCGCCCCGTCGTATCTTGAATGAACGTTTGAAATTGATGCGTGGCCCGATCCAATTCCACAGCGTATTCTGCCATCTTGGATTTCTGCCCCTGTAAAGATTCCACCAGAGCTTGATTCTCACGAGCTCCTTCCGCTGCGATTTCAGAAAGCCGCTTCTGAATGCGAATTCCGGCAGATACAATGCCTCCAACAACCACGATGAATACATTGGCCGAAATGAATGGTGCCAGCCCGATGACTTCACCTTTCAGATCATTCTGGTGTCCAAATTTCACCCCCGACAGATGCACCAGAAAAACGGCACTGCCAAATAACACAGCCCCGTACAGAGACAGCAAGAATGTCAATTTTGCTGAGCCTACCAGAGCAGAGGAAACCAGAAAAATGAGAAATACTGCGTACAGGTTTCGATCGACCGCAAGGACAAAGCCACGCTCCGTTCCATCCTGAGTGCCGGCAATCATTACCAGACCAACAATAGTCATGTCCATGACTGCAGCGATTCTAACGAAGGCACCGGGAGTCCTGTTCCCTCGCATCAAGAAGATACCGGTTCCTCCCAGCGCGATCAGAATTCCAACGGCAACGATTTCTGACTGAATCAAATAGGTATTCAGGTTCTCTGCATCAAGAGACCCTACTACGGAGAGTGTAAACAGAAACCCCAGGCCCAGCCTGATGTAATTGGCCAGCCGAAATCCACTGGCCACAACAGAATGATGATTCATTTTTTCCGGCATAGAGTCCGGATCGAAACAGGATCTTCGCGCCCAGTCAAATCCTATTCCCGGCTGTATTGCTTTTTTCTAAATTTAAGTTTCAGATGAGAGAACCTTTGTATGCTACATAACAATTGAACTACTGATCCAATCCATTGAGCATCTCATTTATCCGTGCCAGGCCGCAAAAGTCCTCTTCCCCGAAGCCCCGATTCATTCCGGCTTCGTAAACTCCCTTGATGGCAGACGCCACAGGACGCGCAACATTGTACTGGAGTGCAAGGCGCATCGCATGATTCACATCTTTATTCATGTTCTTGAGCGCAAAATGCTCTTCGTAGTTGCCCGAGTACACAAAGGGCAACTTAAAATCAGAGAGTCCGGATCTTGCTGCTGAGTTTCGAATCACTGCATCGTAAACTTCTGAATCCACTCCCAACTTCTGGGACAGTATCCATCCCTCCGTCAGGGCCTGCATCATAGAGGCCTGGGTTAAATTCAACGCGATCTTCACTTTCTGTCCATGACCTACA
>JBHIXQ010000017.1:0-14179 GCA_041984705.1 Leptonemataceae bacterium
AAATCCTCGGAAAGAAAATGGAGGAGCATGGAGCCAATGCCTATTTGGTCAATACAGGTTGGAGTGGTGGTGCCTACGGTAAAGGCAAACGGATGAGCCTGAAAGTCACCCGGCGGATCATCGATGCCATACATCCCGCTCATCCCACTAACAGCAGAACCGGCAGTGGTACTGAACAAAACATCAGACCGATTTCGCTGGAATCGCTTTCTCTGTCTGGCCATCTTTCTCAGAGAATCAATGGCCTTTCGCCTGGCCACAACATAGAGCCAGCCGGCGGCATTGTCAGGAATGCCCGCATCCGGCCATCGACGGGCCGCTACAGCCAGTGCCTCCTGAAGAGCGTCCTCTGCCAGCTCCAGATCCCGGAACTCCTTCGCGAGTACAGACGTAATACGACCGTAGGACTCGCGAAAGAGCCCGGCAAATGCTCTGTCAAGATCGAAATCGGACAATCGGGACCTTCAGGAATCGAATTTCATGATGGGTCGAATTTCCACAGATCCACCTTTAGGAACATGGGGCATCTTCTGGGCCCAGGAAATCGCTTCGTCCAGATCTTTCGCTTCGATAACGTAGAATCCTCCCAATTGTTCTTTGGTCTCTGCAAATGGGCCATCCGTGGTAATAACCTTGTTGCCGTTCATACGAACCGTGGTAGCCGAAGCCGTGGGCTCCAGGGCTTCCCCGGAAACCATCTTGCCAGCGGAATCCATTTCATTGGTTACGGAAAACCATTTCTCCATTTCTTCGTCGCCGTAACCTTCGGCTCGCTTTTCATCATCGTAGAGTAACAGTAGATACTGCATATTTGTCTCCTATTCTCGCCTTCCTTAGATGGCGAAGTGTATTTTGCAGGTAGACGCTCGAAGGACAGGCAATTTCGACAGAGGGAGGAAAAAAATGAGAAAAAATACATTCCAGTGGTACCAGAGTGGGAGAACAGCCCCGGAGGCCAATAGGGTTGCCAGAACGCCGAACTAGTTCAAGAACCAGCCACCGGCCCTCTGTTTTCGCTCTTACCCGGCGAATCTGCCGGATTCTTCGCCTCTGCACGGACCATAGCCGCCGTCTTGCCAGTAATCAGGCGAAAGTTTCTATAGAAAGAAGCCCGGGAATTGAAACCCACTGCCTCGGCTATGCTGTCAACTTTGCGATCCGGCTCATCCATAAGCATCTGGTAGGCCTCATTGACGCGAAAGCCATTCACGTAGGAGCGAAAATCGACGCCCATTACATTATTTAGAAGTTCGGAGAGTTGCCCGGAGGAGATTCCTGTTAATTCGGCCAGACGCTCCAGGGACAGATCCTCATCGACAAATACCCGATCCTCCTCCATCAATCGCTGGAGCCGATCTTTGATTTGAAGCACATCCAGACTCTGTAAACTGGAGCGACTGTATTTTTCCAGCTTCTGTCGGTGTCGAATCTCACGGTCCACCCTTCGGAAGAAACCAGGATAGCGAAAATCCAGAAGATACAGCCACAGTACGCCCACTGCGACGCCTGCGATGCCAAGACGTTTTAGAGGGACCGTGTCAAAGAACTGGATTGGTATGGCGACCGTATTGATGAATGCGAACCACACCGGGAGCGCCCGGAGATGCCATAGACCCGGAACCTTGCTGTCTGCATGCAACAGTGCAAATACGTTGATACGCAGGAGGGTTCGTACCATGGAAAAGATCCCATGAGCCAGACCCAGATAAACGATCCATCGGAGCACCTGATCGTATGCTTGAACCCAGACCGCCTCTTCTGATGGATAGAGTACCGCTCGCTTCCCTTCGCCCGACATCAAGAAGAAAGGTATATAGGCAACCGATGCAAGAAAGAAAGGAACCAGAGCAGCCGTTCCGGGAAAGGAGAGATCGAACTCCCCGTCGTGATCCGATTCCCGCTCTTTCAAAAGACCCAATAGGTAGGATGACAGCAATGGACCTACCAGATAATAGAAGGGAGCGTGCAGTGCGTAGAGATACGGTAGATGGCTTAGAATAATTTCTCGCCCCAGTCCCAGGTTGGCCATGATCACAGCCAGCCACAGGAGTAAAAGAAAGCCGATTCCGTTCACCGGCTTGAACGGCCTAATGAGAAGCTGACCCACCGCCTGTAATGCAGAGAAGGCCCCGGTAAAAAGGGCCAGTCCCATACAAATGCGATCCAGAATATTTAGGAATTCGGCCATCTTCTTTGCCGCTTGCCAGCCGATACAGTTCGGCCCCCGGCCCAACCTGATCCGGGGGGCAAAAAAATCAAAGCAGAATTGCAGCCTGCCCGGAAACGGAATCATTGTTTCTTCAAGTTACACGACGTGTCGAAAAACCGGCCAGGGCATGGCTCCTCCCATCCGGCCGACACCTGGCAGCTATACAGTAGACGAATTCTGTGTTCAATGAGAGTGGGATCCTCTAATATTAGTGTATGATGAATCCATCGGATCGGCTCCGGTGCTGTAGTTACTCCATAGTGCAGGAAATGGGGATCCCTTTTCCAGAGATGCGAATAATCGATTTCGAAAGCAAGGGAGTCCCGCTTTTCCCATGAGCCTTTTTGAAGGCGTTGCACTCTATATCTTCTGTACCCTGGCTATTGGCATTGTAGGCACATTTCTCACTCGTCAGGCCGATCGACTGGCCGACATCACAGGTCTGGGCGAAGCGTTAATGGGTGCCATTTTTCTGGGAGCTGTTACATCGCTTTCTGGCATCGCCACATCAGTAACCGCTGCAGCCCAGAATCTTCCGGAACTATCAGTTAGAAATGCCATTGGCGGAATAGCAGTACAGACTTTCTTTCTGGCTATTGCAGACATCACTTACAAAAAGGGAAACCTGGAACATGCCTCTGCTTCGTGCGAACCCTAAAGAGCAGAACAAAGTACATAATGGTTTTCGGTTCTTGCACCCGTCTCACTGAAGGCCCGACCACTTGTCGAAAAGTATCGCAACACTCCATCATCGGAACTTTGCACTCTGGTCCAGAATTTGTTTGCTGCTCCGGCAGGCATTTCGGGCATATGCTCCAGAACATTGCCGCTATTCACACAGAATAGACACTCCGGATACTGAACGGACCCATCCACGTTCAGGTAGTTATACCGAAGATTGACTACCAGGTGCCAGGATCGACCGGCTAGAGTTTCTCCTCTACAGGATTGCTCCGCTGCACTGGAGGAGTTTGCCACACCGTCCCCATCCTGACAGGAGGTATCGTCCGTATTGCAAAATTGAAACTTTGTGGCTCCCCACTGATCAGCCGAGCTACCAGTTCCGCGGCAATCGTTTTCGGCACTTCGATAGATCTGGCCCTGCAAACATTTCTTTAGATATACCGGTGCCTGCGGAATCTGTTCGCAAAAAGGACCATCGCATAAAAGGCGGGGCTGATCGTATCTGAGCGTACCATCGCCCTGATCCGTCCACTCACCGGGTCCATCCGTGCGATAATCATTGTAGGCAATGGTCCATATAGCCATTAATTCACCGTTTGAAAGGCCATCGTCACGGCAGCTCGCCATTGTTAGCGCCATAACCGGAGCCAACAGGCAGACTTTGCCAACCAGCGTAGCCATGATTTTCACTTCGAAACGCATTCTGCACCAGGAATCTCACCTATTTTCTTCTTTAAACAACTTTTTCTATTTTTCTGGAACTTTACTATCTATAGGCGCTTCGATGTCTCAGAGGACGGGGCATTCTTATCAAACAGCACAGTGAGAGCTAGCGTCAGGGGCTCAACAGAAGCCCGACTACACCGCCTCGAATTTCACGAGAAAAAGAGCTTGCCATGTATGGAAAACGACCATTATTTAACCTCATAGTTAATTAACTGATCGGAAAAATGCAGGATACTTTAAGTCAAACCTTCGCTGCCCTGGCCGATCCTACGCGCCGGGCCATGCTAGAACGTCTTTCTCTGGGTAAGGCCAGCGTAGGCGAGCTGGCCCGTCCATTCCGCAAGCGGATGAGTCTTCCGGCTATTACCAAGCATTTAAAGGTTCTCGAGAAGGCTGGCTTCATCACTAAATCTGTGGATGCACAGTTTCGCCGATGCGAAATCAACCAGGAGGCCTTTCAGGAGGTAGCCGAATGGATGGAACAGTACAGGCTCTTCTGGGAAGAGAGTCTGGATCGATTGGATGAATACCTGAAGACCGTAACGCCCCAGGCTCAGAGGGACATCCAGGCGAATCCAGAGAAAGGAATAAAAAAGAGGCCCAGGAAGGGCTGAAAGAGAAAAGGACATCTATGAAAGCCAAAGAAAATGAAATACACCTGAGTCGAATCTACGACGCACCGGTTCAGATAGTCTGGGATGCCTGGACGGATCCAGAGCAAGCGGCCAGGTGGTGGGGACCAAGAGGATTTACTCTAACCACCCATAGCAAAGATCTGAAGCCTGGAGGAATCTGGCATTATACCATGCATGGACCGGATGGCACCGATTATCCAAACAAAGCGCTATATCATGAAGTCGAGACACAAAGGAAGCTTGTCTATGACCATGGCGCCACTGATGAGCGGGCTCCTCTCTTTCGAGTCACTGTTCTTTTTGAAAACCTGGGAGATCGCACAGGTATGGAAATGACCATGGCCTTTCCCACTCCCGAGCAGGCCGCTCAATCGCGAAAATTCATCAAGCAGGCAGGTGGTAATTCTACCTGGGATCGCTTTGCCGAATACCTGGAGCTTAATCGGTTCCAGCGTCAAATATTCGTCATCAATTCTAGCTTCCCCACGCCAAAGGAGAACCTATTTCGCATGTGGCAGGATTCGGCTGAATTTTCTCGCTGGCTCGGACCCGCAGATTCAGAGATGACCTTTCTTAACGGTGAAGTGGGCGAAGGTAAAACTGCCTTCTATCGCATGTCCTATCCCAACGGAATGGTAATGCATGGAAAGATCCAGTACTTGCAGACCTAGGCCCCTCATTTCATGGAATACGTCCAGTGGTTCTGCGATGAACAGGGAAATCCCGACAAACATCCGAATGTCCCCGTCTGGCCAGAAAAGATTCTCACACGCGTTCGGTTCGCATCAGAGGAAGAAGGAAGTCGGGCCACCCTGACCTGGGCACCCCATGGGGAAGCATCCCCGGAAGAGATCCAGGCTTTTGTTGATATGCGAGCCGGAATGCATCAGGGCTGGACCGAAGCGTTCGATAAGCTGGAGAGCTGTTTGTCTTAGGGTTCTGATAGGCCTACCATCGAATCAATGCTGTCGTCCTGGAAAAGCTCAATAACCGTAGAACTTCATGCTCCATGAGGTGAAGGTTCCATTGGCTGTAGCACGAACACCCTGATCGCGAATGTTAATAGTCCAGGTACCGTCGGCGGATTCTCCCATGGTCCGCAGGACTCCAAAGCGAAGTGTTCCATTGACCAGACAATTTCCGTTGGGCTCGATCGAACTTGTACCGACGTTAACGCAGATTCCATCGCTTCCCCGGGAAAGAAGACGACTCTGAGTGCCGGACGGGGAAGTTAATGTAATATCCAGGTCTCGCAGATAATTGATATTCAATGTAACTCGCACTTCCACAAATTCCAGATTCCTGATGCCCGTTCCCGATACCACAATGGAATTCGTAACTCCTGTAGCTGATCCGTCTCATTCGACGCATGATGGACTAAAACTTACTCTCTGCAACCCTAAAACTGGACCAGGGATATCCGTTGCGTATGAACCCGTAGCCAACACGATCTCGATCATGTTCCAGGAGCTCGGCGGATTGAATTGTTGAAGTATGCTGATTCGCCCGCTTTCTATTGTAGCAGCGTAAGTCTCAGATGACCTGATTGGAAATTGTAGTGCAGTAGCCGGAAACCTCGGCGATTAACCCTCCTCTGGCTCTATCAGATGAAGCCCGCGCAAAGCCAGACTGTCAGTTAACCGGTCCAGACGGCTGCGCACATCCCGATAGTCAGAATGCACCTGCGCAAAGCCTCGCTGCATTTCATCACGCAACTCTGTGCGAAGTCCATCGAGCTTTGCATCCAGCCTGGCTCCCTGTTCTTCGATTTTTGCATCCAGCCTGGCTCCTTGCTCTTCGATTTTTGCATCCAGCCGGTTCCCCTGCTCTTCGATCTTTGCATCCAGCCTGGCTCCCTGCTCTTCGATCTTAGAGTCCAGGCGTTCAAAGTCTTCACGAGACTCCCGCCGAGTAACGGAGGCCGACCGCAAGGTGGCATAGAAGAGCCCCAGCATCCCAACGATGGTAGTGGCAAACCCGGCGATCATGGAAATCAGAAGCGCGCTATTCATGCATTTAGTCAAAGGTTACAGATAGCGAGTTGCAAGCAAAAAAGTCGATGGTAGTCCTGCCTGAGCCGGCAACAGGCTCAACTGAAACGCGATAGTAAAGCAGGAGGCAACCCGAGGTTGCCCTCCGATTCACTTGCAACGCGGCCACTCGATCTATGAAAGAATCGCGTTCTATCGAGGAAAGCCCAAGGCTTTCTTCCAACCCCACCACATCGAACATGGCCTTACATGAATTGCGGGGCGGCGCCCCTTCAGAGCCTGGGAACAGGAAGTCGCGTTCCCGCCGCTCGATCCACGGATGGATCGCGTGGCGGGCAAGGGAGGGTCCCAGGGCGCACAATGGTTAGCTGCCTTGGAGATGTGGGCCCAGTGGGACTTGAACCCACGACCAAGGGATTATGAGTCCCCTGCTCTAACCAACTGAGCTACAGGCCCGATTTTGTGTTACAGATCCCCGAGTGGGGGTAGCTGTTACGCAAATGTTCTGTGGGCGGGCTACAAATCCAGTAGAAAACGCTTGAACCGGACCAAAAGGGATGCTGTCTAAGTAGCAAAGATAGGCCATCCAATCCCCCGGGGGGGATGGCCCATAAAGGAGACAGATATGTCCTTGATACCAGGTTTTAAACGCTGGAATAGCATTGATAAAAGCTACAGAAATGAGTTCTATCGACTGATAGCGGTATCCCTGCTGATTATGGCCGTGGTGGCCAGTTGCTCCAGCGCTTCGGAAGTTTCAGGCGCAGAGGAGTTCGAAGGCTGGAGAGTGGAAGAAGACTACGATGTATTCTATATACGCCGATCCGGACATGCTTCGGAAAAGGCCATAGAATCTGAAAACACTGCCATGCTGCAATCCACCTGTATGGAAGCAGCCCGGCTGCAGGCCATGGACTTGATTATTCGCAAGATGGTGGGCGAAACCGTAGAGGCGCAATCCGGTATGATCGATGGACAGACCACCGGACTGGCCGTGAATTCCATTCGCAACGGAATCATTAAAGGCGATGTAGTGCAAAAGGAATGTGCAGATCGCGGCGAAGACAAGGACTGGGATACCTGCGAATGCGTATTCTTCATCAAAGGAAAAGGACTTCGTAAAAAAGTGGAACTGGAAGTTTCCAAGGTTGTATCAGGCGGCTAGTATCTGATTCGTGACGAGTAACCTCGGCCCCGACAGCAATGAGAGCCCGCATCCACCTCCGGATGCGGCTCCGGCTCCCAGGCTCCCTGCCCCGGAGCTTCGTCCCTTTATCAAACAATATCGACTTCAGGAAGTTGACATCGATACACGGGATCGATGGGCCCCGGCCTGGACTCAGACCTTCATTCTTTTACATTACGGCGAAATCTACCATATGAAAGCTTTGAAGGGACCGCTCATTCAAGGTTATCCGGCTATGGTTGCGGGGATTCGCACACTTCCCGCTATAGGTACTATTCCATTCGTAAAGATGAGAACGGTTGCTGTTGAACTGCAGCCCTTTGCGGCATATAGCTGGATAGGCGAGCGAGTAGGCGAAATAGTGGATGGTAGCCTGGATGCATCGAAATTTATGCCCGGGGCTCCTGGCCTCCTTGAGGAAATTGCTCTGCTCCCATTTGAAGCGAAATGCCAGCGTCTGGATGAATATTTTCGACCTCTATTCAACAACATCGAGCCTTTCCGGCATGAATCCCTGGAAAAAGCACTATCCATTCTTACAGAGCCAGCGGACCAACAGTCCATCGAGTCCCGAGTAGAGAGAGCTGGGCTCAGTAGCCGGCACTTTCGCCGTCTATTCAAGCAGGTTACCGGAGTTTCACCCAAGCTCTACTCTCGAATCCTTCGTATGGAACGAGTATTACAGGATTTCCACAGCAATCCAGATCTGAACTATCTGAAGAAGGTGCACGGATTCTATGATCAATCGCATTTTATCCGGGAGTTTAAACGCTTCACAAACGTTACGCCCCGAGCCCTCATCAAGGCCTTCCACCAGCAATCCGTTAGACAGGTACACTCGAATCTGGAATCAGGACCGGAGGATCCGAACCAGAACCCAGAAGTTCAATAATATAAATCCCTTTTCTATCACTCTATATACTTTTTCTCTTTTACAGTATAAAACGGTAAACATTTATAGCTATTCTGTGAGGCCGTTAATAATCCTGACTTTGCTTTCCTGTCTCTCCGGCGGATGTCTGATCGAGCACACCCCTCCCCAGGATGACCTGACCAATATTCTCCTGTTCCACGATCTGTCCTTGCGGTCAAATTCCACTCGTTGGCCTGCCGTCAAAATCCAGAATGCCAGCGGTAGTAGCCATACCATAGCCTTCTGTAGCTTTTCGGATTGCAGTACTCCCAGGTCCTGGGCACACGATTTTATGGAGATCGACCTCACCTCCGACGAAATCACCGAAAATTATTATGCGATGGTAAACGGAACGGAAGATGGCCTGGTCCAGTGGAAGCATCTGGTGTATCTCCGAATTGATGGAACTATTTTTTTTGACGAAGAGGATCTACTGGAGTTCTATTCCAGCCCCCCTCTGACGCTTGCAGACCGGGCCACAGAATTTAATTGCACGCTAACCGGTTCCGATGTCTCCGATTTCCAGTGTGTAGAAGAAGTAAAAGAGACTCTGTCCGGCGATATCGCCTACTGATCTATGCCATCAGCTTTCGTCACAAGGAAAAAGTCTTTGGCTGGCGCCCTTCTGGCCCTGCTGTTCTTTCCCTTAACATTGATGGGAGAGGAGCCTTTCGTCGATGTGCAATCTTCGAGTATCCAGTGGCGCATAACTCCCTTCATCGAATACAGAATTTCCGAGTATGTTCTGGAAGGACCACCGTCCTCCGAGCCAGTAATCGATCTATTCTCCGGAACGGATCGCCCCTCCAACGGATTCCGATTGACTACCAATTCCCGTCTTTCCCTGTACGGAATCAGCGCATCCGGCCAGTTCAGCAATCATCGTCTTACAATTTCAGTTTCCAGCTCCATGGGCCGGGTCGCCAGAGGGACTTCCAGCGATTACGATTTTTATGGACATCCCTGGATCAAAGTCCGGGACAATGCAAGTCAGCCGCTTGCGGATTTTCGTGATACGAATCACGTTACTACCGGGGGCTACCACTGGTCTCAGTCCTGGAGTGACCTCACACGGAAAGAGGATCGAATGGATTTTGAATATTCGTACCTTTTTGAGAATTCGGCTCTCCGCTTTGGTCTACATTATGCGTACTGGAAAGATCGCTTTGTGGATGGTCCTCCGTTATATGTACAGGACAATCGAGCCTTCCTGCAATTCAGGGGTCGGTCACTGAGCCTTGCCAACAACCAATATCTGATGTCCGTGTCTTACGACTACATTCTTCGCATCACGAACTCTGCAGCCTTTTCCACCGGACTGGGATTGAAAGGTGGATGGACCACTGTCACGGATTACCATCCCTATCGCTTGCTTCATGCTTACTCCAGCACACTTGGCTGGGGAGCCAATCTATTCCTTGGATTGCACTACAAAACCACGCCGGGCCACAGGATTTCTCTAAGCTTTACGCAGGAACGATTCTATTCAGCGGGTGAAATACAGGCCAGGGGAGGACTTTCCTTTCAGGATCGATTGATGAGTCTGGCCGGAACACAAGTTTATATAAACTATGGTACGCGAATCTGGAAATTGGAATATGAGATTTCCTTCTGACCTGATTGTTTCAGTTCGTGGACAGGGCTTTGTTTCAATTCATCAGTGAAGGCTTGCTCCAATAATCCAAAGAATCAAGCATCCACCCGCTCTATGCGAGCACCAAGCTTAATTAGTCGCTCATCGATGCGTGCGAAACCTCGATCGATCTGACCAATGTTTTGAATCGTAGATTCGCCCTGTGCACACAGCGCAGCAATGAGCATCGCCATACCGGCGCGAATGTCAGGACTGGAAACCACGGCCCCGCCCAGAGGAGATGGCCCCATAACTACGGCCCTGTGCGGATCGCAAAGCACGATCTTTGCCCCCATGGAAATCAATCGGTCCACAAAGAAAAGCCTGGATTCAAACATCTTCTCATGAATCAGGACAGTACCGTTGCACTGAGTTGCAGTAACCAGAATTACCGAGGTCATGTCCGCGGGAAACCCGGGCCATGGGGCATCATCGATATGAGGAACAGCTCCGCCCATATCATTGATGATTTCCAGATTCTGATCTCCGGGAACGCGTAGAGCATCTCCTTCCGGTCTGGTTTCGATGCCCAGACGCGAAAATACCTGGCGAATCATCCTCAGGTTTGGAAGATCAGCATCCTCAATCAGTACTTCTCCGCCGGTTACCGCAGCCAGTGATATAAAGCTACCCACTTCGAGATAATCCGGGCTCACACGATGTGTAGCTCCTCCCAGTTTACCGGTTCCCTTGATTCGCAAAATGTTAGAGCCAATGCCTTCTATACTAACACCCATAGAGACCAGAAGCCGACAGAGGCCCTGAACATGAGGTTCGCTGGCTGCGTGACGGATCACAGTTTCTCCTTCGGCCAGCGCTGCGGCACAGACCGCATTTTCAGTACCGGTAACCGAAGCCTCGTCCAGCCAGATATCTGCACCAACAAGTTTGTCTGCCGTGAGCTCAAATCCATCAGGAAAAATCTGCACCTTTGCACCCAGAGCCTGCAACGCCAGAATATGAGTGTCCAGCCTGCGACGTCCAATGCGATCCCCACCGGGACGAGGTAGAAACACTCGCCCCGTACGAGCCAGAAGCGGCCCTGCCAGGGTAACAGATCCCCGCAATAAAGTAGATAAATCGGATGGAATATCGCTCTTAGGAGTGTCGGGGGTGTGAATCCTTACATGACCGGGTTTATCTTCTATGGCCACCACTTCGGCACCCAGATGCTGAATGATGCCCATCATCTGTCGCACATCTTCTATATCAGGAACGTTCTCCAGGATCACCGGTTCGGAAGTTAGCAGTGCAGCTGCCAGCAATGGAAGCGCCTCATTCTTGTTTCCTTCGGGACGAATCACTCCCTGAAGGGGGCGACCACCCTGAACTCGAAATACCTTCTGGCCCTCGGACATGGGTGCAGGTTTCGTTCCAATCATCCACGGTCCAGCAGTAAATCCAGCAAGGTACCCGGGATGCACAGAATGGCTTGACCGATGGCGCTCAGCGATCGTCCTTTCAGAATGAGTCTTCCCGTAGTTCTTACTATAGCCGGTTCTGACTCCGGAGGCGGAGCTGGAATTCAGGCCGATCTAAAGACTTTTCAGGCCCTGGGATGCTACGGCACCACGGCCATTACAGCCATTACCTGTCAGAATACCACCGGGGTAAGTGCGGTACAGGCTATCGATCCAGATATTGTGGCCGGGCAACTCCGGGATGTATTGATCGATCTTCCGGTAAAAGCTGCGAAAACCGGGATGCTCTTTTCCAGAGATATCATGGATGCTGTTCGAAATACCTGGAAGAAATATGCAGAGAAGCAGGCATTAATTGTGGATCCGGTCATGGTAGCCTCTTCTGGAGATCGTTTGCTGGAACCGGATGCAGAAGATGCTCTGATTGAGTTTCTAAATGAAGCGACGCTGATTACCCCCAATCTACCGGAAGCAGAAGTCATTCTAAATGAATCCATAGGTGATCTAGAAGAAATGAAAGTGGCAGCCAGGAAGCTGCACGAACAAACCGGAGCTGCGGTCCTTCTCAAGGGAGGGCATCGGCTTTCGGAAAGCTCCAGCAACAACAAAGTTACGGATGTGTTCTTTCAGGGGGAATCCCTGGAGGTTCTGGAATATCCTCTCTATCCAGAGAAGAATACGCATGGTACGGGGTGCACGTTGAGCGCCGGTATTGCGGCCGGTATGGCGCGAGATCTGGACCTTGCCTCAGCCGTGCAGCTGGCACGAAAGTTTATAGATGGTGCCATCAAGAATGCACCGGGACTGGGCGCAGGTACCGGACCGCTGAATCATCTATGGAATCAAACTCTAACCGGTCCGTAGTACCCGAGCTGCTTTTGAACCAGCGCCGGATCTTCGCATTCCGGTGAAATCACCAGAATGCGAATAGAAAATTAAATTATTCTGTCTCGAGAGTAATGGTAGTTTCCACTTCCATGGGAATCACCATCTCTTCGGAAAGCTGAGGCATGGAAAGTACCTTCGTTTCGCCTTCCAGAGTTCTTTTTAATTTGGATCGCACAACTACACCTTTTTCCAGATCGATGACCTGCTCTCCAGTCTGTTTCCCTTGAATATCGTAACCCAGTTCCATGGTCATGATCTTCATGGTCTGACCTTCAATGCTGGTTATTTCGCCTTCGGTCATCAGCACAGCTTCGCTGGAATCCAGATCATCCACTGTATAGGTGTTTTCTACTTTTAGAGGAAATCCTGCCCCACCAAGATCCATGGTATCTTTCCAGCTATCACCTTCCGCAACTTTGCCTTCTGGATAGGGCAGATAACTGCGAGAAAGCATATGCTTCATGGTATTCGCACCGAATTGCTCGTGAAGCATCTTCTTAACTTCTCGTCCTTCCGCCGTATCCGGAATCTTTAAACCGGAATACACCCGATTCAAAAACTCCTCCACTCCCAGCATATCCAGAACTTCCGCTCTGGGAGATAGCTTAACGGAAAATCCATTGCCAATCATCACAGAGTAGGCGATGGTTTCTGGATCCGTAGGATTCTCGTCTTTCTGAGAATCATACACTGTCTTTCGGCCCGGGGATTCACTCTTGGATCCGTCCATGGCCGTAGATTGCTCTTTTTCGACCTGGATGCGATCATAGGTTAGCTTGATAGTAGTTCCTTCTTCATCTACATCCGTACACTCGATGGTATAGGTTATAGTAACCGTGCTGGTCTGAGTTTGCTTCCCCGCGGGCACTCCCGGCCCCATCTGAGGCAAACTCTGGACAACTTTCTGTTCGGTGGTCATGGTCTGAACGTATTTGTCGCCTTTCTTCAGGTTTACGCGCAACTCCACCGGTTCGGCCGGTGTACACTGAGCCGCCAGAAAGAGTAAAGATACGATTAATAAGTAAGTTCTGTACATGAAACCTCCGACAGAAATGCAAGAATTTCCCCACAACGTATGCATAGTATAGGAAGTAAATTGATTTTCTTTCCTGCGTTTCAAGGGCAATCTTTCGCCGCTTTGCATTGACATGCTCTCCTGAAAACCCGGTTCTTAATCTATGAGCGAACGTAACTCTCCCATCAGAATCTACTCCTTTCTTGCGGGACTGCTGATTTCCAAGACGTTAGAACTCGTTTAGACACAATCGGAAAACGTGTGCCCGGGTTTTTTCGGGCACCATAAATTCGCAGAATAGAAGCTGCCCAATTAGCGCCGGCTTTTGCCCGAATTCATGTGGCATCGGTACCTTTTTTTATTGCACCAATAAATACCATACAACTAAATACATAGTGTCTACCAATGGTGAGCACAATGAAAGCACTTCTGGCTCTCTCTCTCCTCCTTTTGTTGAGCTGCCAGAAGCTGGAAACCCCGATATCTATTCCAGGCGTTATAGATTTACGTAACGTACCGGAGAACAAGGTCGTATCCATCCACGGACCGGTCCGCTTTTATCCGCATCAATTTCTGAGCGAAACTTCATTTCAGGGTTCCGAATTCCAGATGGTACAGGTTCCCGGATCCTGGAATCTCTATAGAACTCGAGACGGTGCCTTTGGGCCTACAGGCTATGGTACCTTTGAATTCAAGATCCTGGTTCCACCCCAGATGGAACGAATGGGCATCAAGGTAAACGATATTGGTACAGCCTACCGATTGTTTGTAGACAGTGAGCTATTGGGACAAAGAGGTCAGCCGGGAAAAAATGCTGAGAAGCATGACCCGAGCGTAAGCGAAGAACTGTATCAAATTCGCACGAAAGACCGAGAGCT
>JBHIXQ010000018.1:0-7361 GCA_041984705.1 Leptonemataceae bacterium
GCCGGATGTCGGAATTGGCCGGTCGATTGGAGGGCCAAAGAACCTGATCCATATTTCTCTTTACAGAGAAGGGGAATTAAAGCGAGACTACAAAATCATTGCAGCAGTGGGTAAAAAATGGCGAGGATATTGATCGTTGATGATGCTAAATTCATGAGAACTCTGGTGAAGGATGCCCTCACGGCTTCCGGACATGAGATCGTCGGGGAAGCAGAGAACGGAAATCAGGCTGTACAGATGTACGGAGAAATGAAACCGGATCTGGTTACTATGGACATTACCATGCGTGAAAAGGACGGTCTGGAAGCGGCTTCAGAAATCCTGAAAGCGGACCCGGCTGCTCGCATTATTATGGTAACAGCTCTGGGTCAGGAAGATCTGCTGGCTCGTGCCATTAAGATGGGCGTAAAGGACTTTGTAGTAAAACCATTCCCGCCGGAAAGACTGCAGCAAGCCGCTCAAAAGGCACTTTCCTGATTATCCCTTTCCGGGAGCTGTTGTTGTGAACCAGGAGGAGGAACCACGTACTTCCCAGAAACATCCTGAAAACGAAGAACCAGATCACAGATCCACTGGTTCTTCTACGGATGTAGACAACCCTGTGGGCGCATCCCCATCCTCCAGCAAGACTACCAATTCCGGCCATACTACAGAGCCAGACCCCGCTTCGGACGAGGCAACCCGGCCCAGGGAACAGCAGGCACCATCCAGGAATTCATCCGAGCATTTAGAATCTGAAAAAGCCGAATCCGACCATCCGGCTCCGGAGACCACGGAAGGTGAGGAAAGCGATGAGGATTCTGAAAAAGAAGAACTGGGTGAATTCATTGTTCATTGGACCGGTCCCGATGGAGATGAAGAAGGTCCCCTGTCTGTACTCTGGAAGCTTATCGAGAGCTACCGGGTGGATATCTTCGAAATATCCATTCATCGAATAACAGAAGATTTTCTGTCTTTTATGCACGGCGCTCGAGATCTGCGAATCTCCCTGGCCTCCTCCTTTACTGTAATGGCTGCTCGGCTCATCTATTACAAGAGCAAGGCACTTCTACCGGATCCAGGTTTCGAAGATACGGAAGCCGACTCCAGGCTACCGCCAGAACTTATTCAGCAACTGCTGGAATATCGCAGATTTCAAATCGCTTCGGAAACCCTTCGTGAGATGGATGAGATCTCCGGTGGCATTTTTGGGCGGCCAGAAACTCCGGTGATTGAAAGCGATGACACCGAGCGCATGCTGGAAGTGAGCCTGGTGGATTTGATTCGCGCCTATCAGAAGGTGCTGAAAAGAATGGAGCCGGAGCCGGAAGAAGAGGGCTATGAAATCTCCGGTGAAGAATGGTCCGTAGAAGCCAAGATGGATGAAATCCGTGGCCTTCTGGAAAATGCCATCTCCTTTGCCTTTGAAGATCTTTTCGAAAACATCGAATCCATGCGCAAGGGTGAAGTAATTGCCACTTTTCTGGCACTACTTGAGCTCACTCGACTGGCAGAGATCGTTCTTCAGCAGGATGGCATTTTTGGTCCTATTATGATCTATAAACGTGCCGCCACCGTTTCTTGAAATCACTCCGTTGGAAATATGTCGCTAAAAAACCGCTTGCTGTACAGAGCCCGGGCGCGACATAATCCCTCTGGCTATGGGAAAGAAAAAGAAAGATACGCTGGAAATTGAGGGCTCCCGGGACGATCTTGATACCATGGATGGGGCTCTTCCCTCAGAGCAGCACGAAATCGACGAGTCGGTGGATGTGCCTGTAAAGGCTTCCAATGAAGCCGGGCTTCCCGAATACCGGGAACTCAGCCGTGAGGAAATGGATGAATTCCGTGGCCTAATGGAGGCCGTGCTATTTGTGTCCGCCGAGCCTCAGTCACTGTCCGTTCTTGCAAGGCTCTGTAATCTGGATCGAGTGAATACCCGCATTCTGGTGGATTCCCTCATGGATGATTATGCCGAGCGAGATGGTGGAATCCTGCTTCGAGAGATCAGCGGAGGGTATCAATTTGTAACCTCCGATCGCTACGGTGATCAGATCAAAGGTATTCTGGGAGGACCCAGAACAGAAAAGCTTTCCCGTTCTGTAATGGAAACTCTGTCCATTATCTGCTATCGTCAGCCCATTACGCTGCCAGAAGTGGAAGAAGTGCGTGGAGTGAATAGCAGGCAGATGATTGCTACCTTGCTTCAAAAGAAGTTAATCAAGCCGCAGGGGTACAGACCGGTACCCGGACGGCCTACTCTGTATGTAACCACCAGGCAGTTCCTGTCCCATTTTGCATTGAATTCGCTTTCGGATCTCCCTCCGCTCCAGGATGTAAAAGAGCTTCCGTTTGACGAAATCGAATAACCAGGAAACCCTGCCCGGGTCTATGGATGATCTCGCTCCCTACAGAAAGCAGATCGATGAGCTGGACCGGCAAATCGTAGAACTGCTGCTTCGTCGCGCCCGTGCGGCCTCCCACATCGGCGAAGTAAAACGTCGAAAGAATGAGCCGGTGTACAGGCCCGATCGGGAGCAGGGGGTTTACGAAAATATCGTTCGGTATGCGAAAGAAGCCCGGGAAAAAAGCGCCGAGGCTTTGCCCGAACTTCCAGATTCTACGTTTCGAAATATTTATCGAGAAATCATGTCCGGTTCCATTGCTCTGGAAGGCGGACCATCGGTGGGTTATCTCGGGCCACCCGGTAGTTTTTCGCATATGGCTACCAGGTATCGTTTTGGAAATTCCGTTCGTGGAATGCCCATGGATACCATTCCGGAGATTTTTCGCAGTGTGGCCAATGTAAAAGAAGCCAGCTATGGAGTAGTGCCCGCGGATAATACAGCAGCCGGCTCTGTGGGAATTACCATGGATTGCTTTCTGGATTCCAGTCTGCAGATCTATGCAGAACAGTTCGTCCGGGTGCGACATCATTTGATGGCCACAGATTCTATTCCGCTGTCATCCATTCGAAGGATCTATACGATCCCCATTGGGCTGGAGCAGTGTAAGCAATGGGCGCAGAAAAATCTCCCCATGCATGAGATTCAGATCGTGGAAACTTCATCCACGGCGCGGGCCGCACAGCTGGTTGCCGAAAAGAAAGATGGAGTGGCTATTGCCTCTGAACTGGCCAGCGAAATCTACGGACTCAAAATTCTGAGTCGAGATATCCAGGATAGCTCGGATAACATCACAAGATTCTGGATCATTGGTCATGAGCAATGTCCTCCGGGCAGGAAAGACCGCACCAGCATAGTACTGAGTTTTCATGATGAGCCCGGTGGTCTTTTTCGCGTACTCAAGCCTTTCTATGATGCCAACATCAATCTAACCAGAATTGAATCCAGAGCGACCCGGAAGAACTATGGCGAATATAACTTCTTCATAGACCTGGAAGGACATCGGGATGCAGATCCGGTAAAAAGCATTATTTCAGACCTGGAGAAGGGTACTTCTTTTTTAAAAGTTCTGGGTTCCTATCCCATGGGACAGGTGGATTAATCTGCAGCCCTTTCGCTCCATACTGATTTATGGCATGGGCATGATGGGGGCTTCGCTGGCAGCGGGGTTGCGAAATCAGTCCAGTCCTCCTTCTATTACAGGTGTGGTGCGAAGCGATCGAAGCAGGCAATGGATTGTAGATCATAATCTGGCAGATGAATCCATTGCATCCAGTGCTCTGGATGTGTCCGGTCTGGATTTGACCAGATACGATCTAATCGTTCTGGGGATGCCTATTGCTGCCAACGGTGATTTGCTGGAGAAGCTTGCTCCAATCTATGCCACGGACTTCCAGTGGTCTAAATCCGGATCCCTGCCTCTGATTACAGACATGAGTTCTACAAGAACCTTCCTTGAGGAAGTGGCTACCAGGCATCCTCATCTTCCATTCGTAGGTTCCCATCCTATGTGCGGCTCGGAAGATACCGGACCCGCCGCTTTCAGGGAAAATCTCTTTAAAGACAGACTTGTAATTCTTATTCGCTCAACCATGCGAAATCTTCCCGGGGAAGCGTTCGAACATCTGCATCAATTCTGGTCATCTCTGGGGTCCAGGGTTTCGGAACTAAATGAAAGGGATCACGATATGGTGCTGGCCTATCTCAGTCATGCACCACATCTGGTATCCAGCCTTCTGGCTACGGTGACTGCGAATCGCCAGGAGGTTCGGCGGATCAATTCTCAGTCTCCGATTCCAATTACAGGTGGCGGACTGCGCGATATGCTCAGAATTGCTGGCTCCAATCCAGAAATGTGGAAAGATATTATTCATACAAATCGGAAATACATTCTTGAATCTCTAAGGGATTTTAGAACAGGCCTGGATGAACTCATCGATACCGTAGAATCGGACAGCATGGAATGGTGGTCAGACTGGCAGACAAGATCCCGTGGTTTTAGAAATGAAATTTGTGGTTACGAAAAGGACCGCTGATCTCTAAATCCACAAATCTTCCTGGACATGATTGTTTGAGTCTGAGCGGGACCAGAGTTTCATTACCTCCTTGAGTAGCGTTTGCTGAATTATTCTTTCATCACGGTCGAGACTCCATGAATCATGGTTCGACTATGGTTCGAAAATCCTGGCTTGTCAAAATGAATGAAAAGAGGCCACTGACATAATGAGTGTGATTGCGCTGGATGGACCTGCGGGTTCCGGTAAAAGTACAATAGCAGGAATGCTTGCAGAGAAGATTGGATTTCTGCATGCCGATTCCGGCGCCATCTATCGTACCATTACCCTGGCTTCCATGCAGAAACTGGGATCCGGAGCCGATCCCGAGCAGTTCGGCGCAATGTTTCAGAAGAGTGACCTGGATCCGGATGGGCTGGGGATTCGGGTGGTGGTTTCCGATGGCCGCCAGTCGAACTGCATAGGCAGTGTAGATGTGGGCCGAGAAATTCGGACCCCCGAAGTCACAGCTCGCATCCGTTACATTGCAGACAGTGTGAACTGCAGAAATACAGTGAATCGATTGCTCCGTGAGTTTGCAGATGAGACCGGCCTGGTGGCGGATGGCAGAGACATGGGCACCATTGTATTTCCGGACACCCCCAACAAGTTCTTCCTGGAGGCGTCGGTGCAGGTTCGTGCGAAAAGAAGGTACGAAGAAATGCTTGGCCAGGGTAATAGCTCTCAGAGTCTTGCGGAAATCGAGCGGGATATCGCCAGGCGGGATGAAGAGGACCGGAATCGGGCTGTGGGGGCTCTGCGAAAGGCCGATGATGCTATTCTTATTGACACTTCCGATCTTTCTCGGGAGGATGTCTTATCGAGAATCCTGGCACACATCCAGTTCAGATTCTAAATTCAAGATTGTGGCCCATCTTCTCCCCAGATAGAACTGCTACATTACGGAACATTTATGGTGGCTTCTACTCCCTTTGACTTGCTACAGGAGCAAAAAGACCTTGCGGACTTCTTAAAAGAAGAAGAAGAATCCGTGAACATGGCTCAATGGAGCCGTGGCGATATCGTGGACGCAACGGTCCTGGAGGTCTCCGACCGGGATGTGCTTTTTGACATCGGTCAGAAGCAGGATGGACGCTGCCCGGTAAATGAATTCGATGAACCACCCGCTCCAGGGACTACGTTTCAGGTAGTGGTTAAGTCCGATGCTGGCTCTGAAGGCAATACCCTGGTTTCCAAGCTGGAAGCGGATCGTCGGGTTGCCTGGAATAGTGTAGTGGAGGCCCATGAATCCGGGGCCAAAATCTCAGGTATTGTTGAAAAAGAAATTCCCTCCGGTCATGGTTATATCGTCCGGATGGGTGGATTGGGTCTGTTCATGCCTCGTAGCCAGGCGGACCTCAAGGCCCGAACCAAAGGAAAGATAAAGCAAGGCACTGTAGTTGATTTCAAGGTTATTGAAGTTAACGATAAGAAGCGCAGCGCAGTAGTGAGCCGTCGGGCCATACTGGAAGAAGTAAACCATGAACTCTGGAATGAATTCCAGCAGAAGCACAAAGAAGGGGACATGGTTAAAGGTGCTGTAACTCGCAAGGTATCCTTTGGCGTATTTGTAAACGTAGATGGCATCGAAGGTCTGCTGCATCAATCAGACATTTCCTGGAAGAAATTCGCGCCCTTTAAAGATCGATTCCAGATAGGCCAGGAAGTAGAGCTCAAGATACTGCAGATTGATCAAGAAAACCATCGACTTTCCCTGGGTCTGAAGCAGACTACAGAAGATCCCTGGCAGTGGGCCCAGAGAGAACTTACCCGGGGCACCGTAATTAAAGGTACAGTCACCAGTCTTACAGACTATGGCGCATTTGTTGAAATTCGCGAAGGACTGGAAGGTTTGATTCATGTTAGCGAGCTTTCCTGGTCCAAGAAGTTAAGACATCCCAAAAGATACCTGGACGTAGGTCAGGAAGTAGAAGCTCAAGTTCTATCCGTAGACCTGGAAAAACAGCGAATCGGACTGGGCCTCAAGCAACTCCAGAAAGATCCATGGGAGTCCCTGGGAGCGGATGTGAAAGAAGGGGATGTGCGAGAAGGAGAAGTGACTTCCGTTACAAAGTTCGGGGCTTTCGTAAAGATCCTGGACGATGTAGAAGGTCTTATCCATTTCAATGACTACTCCTGGGCCGATCATCCGGATCGAAAGATGCTCAAGAAGGGCGATACAGTTCAGTATAAGATTCTGAACATCAACAAGGATGAAAGGAGAGTGTCCTGCGGAATCAAGCAGCTAACTCCCAGTCCTTACGAAGTGCTTAAAGAGCGCTACAAGAAGAATGCAATCATTGAAGGCAAGGTTACCAGTATCACAGATTTTGGTATTTTCGTAGATATTGGCGATGGCTTTGAGGGGCTGGTTCACATTAGCCGTATTCCTCTAAAGCCAGACCAGAAACTGAGTGACCTTTACAAGCCGGGCGACCAGGTCAATACCGTGCTGCTTCGTATCGATTCCGACGAAAAGAGAATCTCTCTGTCTATCAAGGACTACGAAAGAAAGCAGCAGAGAGAAATTATAGATCAGTATCTCAAAAAAGACGATGCTCCTTCTACAAGTTCCCTGGGTTCGCTCATAAAGAAACTTCCGGAGAACTAATATGGCAGGCGGAGCCACACGCAAGAGTAATAGAAGAGTAAAAGCCCCTCAACAATCCACCAGTAATGCCTACGATCCGTTTCGTGATTTCGAAGGCGGACCTGTGGAGTTGTTTCTCCACAAAGTTTTCTATCACGTCCGCACCAATCTGAAGCTGGTGCTGGCGGCCGTGAGCCTGGCGGTGATTGCCCTCATTGGTGCAGTCAGTTATCGATTCTATACGGAAAGCCAGGAAAGAAAAGCCAGGGAAGCACGAGTATGAAGAAAGTGAATTTGACAGAGATGAAGTTGGATATGGTCCAGAAGGTACAA
>JBHIXQ010000018.1:7371-14139 GCA_041984705.1 Leptonemataceae bacterium
CTTTGACTACCACCGTTTTGAAAAGCCCACTCTGATAACTCAGGTTCTGCACAAAGTCTTCTACCACGTCCGCACCAACCTCAAGCTGGTTGTGGCGGCGGTGAGCCTGGCGGTGATCGCCCTGATTGGCGCGGTCAGTTATCGTTTCTACACCGAAAGCCAGGAAAGAAAGGCCAGAGAAGCCTTCGATGAACTGGTGGGGGATCCCCGACTGGGCGAAAACGTAGAAAGCACAGCTCCAGGTGCCCGACTGCTCCAGGAATATCGAAAGAATCATACCACCGAAGGGGCTAAAAGAAGAGCCTTAATCTACGAACTGGATCTGTTTCGCCAGGCAGGTGAATACGAAAAAGCAGGCGATGTGGCCAATGAACTGGCGGAAAGTCTGGAAATGCCAGAGCTTCGTGCATTCTATTACTATCAGTCTGCTGTGTATTACGAGAAGGCAGAATCCTACGAGAAGTCGGCTGCTGGCTTTGAGCAGATGCTTACCTACGCCGGCGACGATCCTTTTATGAAGGCACTGGGCCTGTTTGGAAAGGGCCGCGCACTTACCCTGAAAGGCGATCAGCAGCAAGCAGATCAGGCATTTGGAGATCTGTGGGCCATTGAGCAGCAGGATCAAATTCAGGACATTCGCGCTGCCGCAGCTGCATTCTTGATTGCTCGATGAGCAACTTATTTACAATCGCACTTCCATCCGGACGAATGTCCGAAGAAAGCCTGGATTTCTTTCGCCGATCCGGCTTTGCAGATTTTCAGATTCCGGACACCAGAGAATTGAGTTTCGTGGATCCCACTGGTCGTTACCGCATACTACTGGTTCGAAACCAGGATGTTCCGGTTTGTGTACTCCATGGCGGCGCCGATGCCGGAGTAACCGGTCGGGATGTAATGGAAGAAAAGCAGTATGATCTGGCCATCCCGCTGGAGCTGGAATTCGGTTACTGTAGATTATCTCTGGCGGCAAAGACCGGAGATGTAGAGAGAATCCAGCAAGCGTCCCATCTACGGGTGGCCACAAAGTACCCTTCACTGACCCAGGACTGGTTCTTCAAGCGCGGAAAGAGCTGCGAAATTATTCATCTAAATGGCTCTGTGGAGATAGCACCTATTGTAGGTCTGTCCGATTGTATAGTGGATCTGGTAAGTACCGGCACTACCCTTCGTGCGAATGGATTGACAGAGATTCAGCAGATTATGGAATCAAGGGCCATGCTGGTGGTGAATCGTTCCGTATTTGCTTTGCATACGGAAGAAATCCGCCGGCTAATATTGACCTTTAGAAAGGCAATGGAAGATGGCCGCCAAGCTCACACATCTTGAAGTATTTCGCCAGTCTCTGGCGTTAATGGAGCACGGAGATGAATACGATCGTTCCATTGCCAGAATGCTACATCAGGAGCATCTGTTTCGCTACGGTTGCTTTGGTTCGGTGGCTCCGGACATTTTCTACTTCTACCATCTGCTCAGCAAAAAGAACGTAAAGGGAATTACCTGGGGCAATATCACGCATCATCGTCGTGTATTTGAACTGGTCCTGGCCTTTCTGGATCGAATTAAACAGGATTCCACTGCCAGAGACAAGCGAAAGGCGTTTGCGCTGGGATACGTTTCCCACTGTGCTACAGACATAGTTACGCATCCCTACATTTTTTACATTACGGGCGACCTGTATTCGACAGATGAAGTTCGTTCCAGAAAAGCCCAGGAAAACCATTTAAGGGTGGAGTATGCCCTGGATTCGTATTTGATCGCAGAGCGGCTGGGAATGAGTCCCAACAAATATCACTTTCTACAGTTTGTAGACATCCGTGATAAGCGAAACCTGGACTTTGACATCTGGCAGATGTGGGTGCATGCTCTTTCCCGGGTGCATGAAGAAGACTTTAAAGAACATTATGTGGGAACTCTGGAGTCTATCAAAAGAGGCGATGTACTGAACGAAGCCTATCAGGGCTTTCTAAAGTTTAATCGATTGCTGGATACCAGATCCTGGGTGGTTCGAGGATTCCTGCGTGCCGTGGATAATATCACACTCCATAAATGGAAGGCCCGTCATCTGATCCTGCCTCCCAGAAATCGAATACCAGAGCGGCTCTACAATCCTCATAATCGTCCCTGGAGATATCCGGCGGAGCCAGGAAGGGAATCCAGAGAGAGCTTCATGGAGCTGGTTCATCGGGCCGCAAATTTCTCCCGGGAATTAATTCGCCTCTGTGATGACTATATTGAGGGCCGTAAAAAAAGAAAAGACTTTGAAGATCTTCTTGGGTACAATCTGGATACAGGGGTTCGCTCGGAGTCGTTGCAGATGCATGCCTTTGAGCCCCTGGAAGACTGACGTAAACAGTCCTGTTGCAGGGACCAGCCAGTGCGGTTCGTGGTCGAGATTCTTGACGCATCTGCGAAGTTTCCTCTGAATAGAAAAAGCATGTCGGGAAAATTGGATTCAAAGTCAACCCGGTCAGATAGACCGTCCCGGCGGAAGGATTTGCACCGGACGGATTCAGCGGCTGATAATTTAGATTCCGGTCAGGTCAATACTGACGCTGGCGCAAAGACGGCCAGCCATCCGTTGCATGCGGGGCCCATTGTATTCTTTGATGGAGTCTGTAATATCTGCAATCAGTCGGTGAACACACTTCTGAAGCTGGACAGGAAGGGTCGATTGCGATACGCTTCATTGCAGGGGCCTCTTGCGTCGCAACTATTTGGACCTCTGCAAGGGGATCCGGACAGCATGAAAATAAGCATTCCGGCTAAAGCGCTGAATCATGGATCGGCGAAGATCCAAACTGAGAATACCGAATTCTCGTCTGGCAATGGGTCAAAATCGAGTTCCGGGGCTCATAGAAAAGAGGAACTCGGCGTTTCGGTCTTTGAAGGATATTTTGCCTTTCTGAAAGTAGGGGGCATTATCTATCCCTTGCTTCGGCCTCTGGCTTTCCTGCTTTCTTTGCCCCCGTTTTCCTGGGCCGGAAAAGCGATATACTCATGGATTGCAGCGAATCGCTATCGATGGTTTGGGAAGCGGGACTTCTGCGATATATCCAATCTACGATTCAAAGAGCGTTTCCTGGACTGAGTTATTATTCCGGCTTTTCGCCAGCATTGCCCTGGACGGACCCGCTTTGTCCATGAAAGCCAGGAGACATGATTCTTTCAGACCTGAAAGAACTCTCCTCTGCATCAGATCAAAACGTGAATGAATCCGAATCCAGGGCCACGGGAATCCAGAATGCAAATTCGCTTCCCTGGCCTACTTTACTTTTCAGGCTGATTTGCCCTCCCATGGACTGGACTAAATCCCTGACAATACTGAGTCCCAGGCCAGAGCCCGCAATGCCGGAGTCCTCCACATTCGGTACGCGGTAGAAACGACGGAACACAAGGCTCTGGCTCTCTTCCGGAATACCGGAGCCAGTATCTATTATCTCAAAGGACAGGGCAAATCCAGCATCTGCATCTCCATTGAGTGTAACCCGGCATTGAACCATACCTTTCTCTGTATATTTTATGGCGTTGGAAATTAGATTGAGAAGTACCTGCCGCAGGGAAGCATAGCGCAGCACGGCCCGCTCCGGTAGTGCGGGATCCAGCCATAAATCGAAGTGAATGTCTTTGCCCTGTGCTTCTCTGCGAAAGGGTTCTGTCACTTCGATCAGGAAGGCCTTGAGCAATCCTGGCTCAGTATTGGATATATAGCCAGCCTCTACCCGGGCAAGATTGAGAATACTACTGAGTAGATGATTTAGCTGCATTCCGGAGTTCAGTGCCAGCTGCAGCAGCTCATCCCGGTCCTCGCTTTCATCTATTGCAAGTTCCAGCATCCCCAGAAGACTGTTCAGTCCATTTCGAATCTCATGGCTTGCCAGTGAGAGCAGTCCCTGCTGCTCAGCGGTGGGCTCAGATGGATCAGGGATCGCAGAAACGAAGAGTCGCTTTCGGTTTCGAATATAGATGCAGCGGCCATGGAATTGCCAGGTATTCTTTTTGGATCCGACGGGCATGTGAATGCTTGGAGCGGACTGTCCCCGGACAATGGCGTTTAACCAATCCGATGCCTCCTGTCTATACTCCAGGGGAATAAAACTCTCCAACGGCTGCCTGCAAAAAGGAGCCCGTTGAATGCCCAGGAGACGCGCACCGGCCTCATTTAGATAGTATATGATTCCGGGTGGGCGCAGAATCATTCCCGGTGAAGCATTCTTTTCGAACGCATTCCACAGCATCTCTGTACTGGAACGAGAGCCGATTCGCACGGATCGATTGGAAGGAATGCGGCTCACTCCATGTATTTTCCCTGGGTTTGACAAAAGTAAAGAGAAATTTATAAAAGGTAGAAGCAGGATTCAATATTGGTCTAAATTGTAATAAACGATTTATATGCTTCTCTAACAGGCAAAGGGGTCTTGATCGGCGTTACAATCGCCTTGATTTGATGCGAAGAAAGTGCAATGAAACGTTTTATGCATGCGATTGTGTGCATTCTCGCGAAAATAAGCAAGGATTGGTTGGTATCCCGGGTTCCAGGCTGCAGCTGGCCTGAGCCAGGTGCAGCCTGCCCAGATTCGAGGATCAGTTTTGTTACTCGGATTCGTTACCTGGCGCTGCGAGATAAATCGGTGCCCAACTTATCTGTTGAAGCGAAGATCGCCATACATTTCCCCTGGCTGTTTCTCGGACGCTCATTACATCAAGGTGTAGCCCATACCAGGCCAATGACTCCTGCCACAGCAATGACACCTCCTCCCCAGGCCTGCAATCCTACGGAGTCCTTTTCCAGCCAGCGAGTAAACGGTATGGCGACGAGAGGAGTTGTGGCAACGATGGGCAGTACCACACCTCCCGGTTGCTCGGACAGAGCCCATTGATAGCAGGCCACGCCCAGCACGGGTCCACATAGAGTATTACCCAGGATATAAAGATATTCTTTCCATCCAGCCTTTCGCTTATGGGCTCGAGTCGTCGCGTCATTGGCTGCATGAATGGTTTGTTCAAGCGCGTGCTCTGGTTGACTATTCGAAAAATCTTTTAGAGCGGCCGCGGTATCTGCCCCATTTTCGCCCGGTTGTATGGTCCCGGTTCCCTTTGAGAAGGATTTGCTTATGTTTCTTGAATCGCTTTGGATTCGGGCCTTTCTACTTTTGTACCAGTATTCAAAGCTAATATAGATTCCGGAGATTAGAAAGCCACCCAGCATCCTTTGATAGGCTGCAGCGCCTCCATCCACCGAAATACCGGCAATCTCCATATAGTCGTAGGCCCGGCGACTGATAATTGCGCCAGCGCCCTGGCCAATGGCTGCCAGAAGGCCCATCGAAATCCCCAGGGCATCGGGTTTAACTTCGCCGGACGGGCGAAAGGCAATGGCGATTCCGATGAGAACCACGACTCCGGAAAGAATTTGAAGTCCGGAAAGGGCGGTACCGAGCCAGGCCCATTCGATCAGCGCCGCTATGGGAGCGGCCAGACATTGCACCATTAGGAGCGATAGTCGCGATCCCAGCCGGGGGAGGGCTACAAACAGTGCCAGATCCCCCAGACCAAGACCGATGAAGCCACTCCAAAATAACACCTGGAAGGAATGCCATTCCAGTGCAGGAGCGAATAGATGAGTATATGCACCCAGAAGTATGCAGGCCAGAAAAAGCCGGGAGAAGTTGGCAAAGCTGGGACCAAATACATTTGTGGATCTTCGTGCGAAGATCGCAGAAAAGGACCAGAGGATTGTGGTGAGAAAAGCCCCTACCATAGGCTATTGTTGATTCATTCGTTCCAGCAGCATCCTTCTTTCTTCGGGGCTCAGATTGAGGAATTGCTTTCGCTGCTCGGGTCCCAGACTGCGAAATAGTTCCTTCTCCGCCTCTGTCAGACCTTCAAGTTCCGAATTAGATAAGCCCATTTCAAATGGGCCGTCATCGTTCATGGGATCCAGGCCCACGAAACCCGCAAAAAGATCAATGAACTCTCCCAGATGAATGGCTACATAGACGCCCACATAGGCTCCCGCTTTGATTTCAACTGAACTTAAATAGCTTCCAGGAGCAAATCCCAGGGATACAGGCTTTCGGTCCTTTGATTTTAACAATGGATTCTTTTCTTTAAATGGGACGCTGGTTCCCAGGGGACTTCTTGCGTGGTAGGTTTTCTTGCGGATTTCCATTTCTGATGGCGGACCCTTTACCTTCGGAGAGACGGTGGATTCATCGGCTTTCGACTCGGAGTTCTCCTTCATCTTCTGGAACTGCTCTATAAATTTTGCCTGCTGCTCCGGATTCAACTTCTGAAAGGCAGGAAGCTTCTTTATATCTTCCAGGCTCATGTTCTTCAGTTTTTCCAGGTCTGCTTGAGTCTGTTCGTTATTTACATTCGCATTGCCGGATTCAGTTTCTTTTCCTGTGCCCGGTCCGGCTGGTTCACTGGACTCCGTTCCATTTTCAGTCTCCGCCTGGGACGACTCCCGGGAATTTCGATCAGAAAGCGGGCCATTGTTTGCATCGTCCTGACCTGGCAGTGGTCCCTGTAATATATCGCTACCCAGAACCAGGGCTACAAAGGACTGAGACTGAAACCGATCCACGTAACCCTGACGATATCCCAGGTCCGATCCTTCTTCTGATTTATAGTGCAGTCCCAGTTTGGCAGGGCCCGCGCGGAGGGACAAGCCATAAGATTCATCCTGATAGCCGGCACTTACCAGATCCCCGGAGTCTTTGAGCCGGTTCTGCCAGTAGGTGGCACAGCTTGCCAGAGGTACAAACA
>JBHIXQ010000019.1:0-13914 GCA_041984705.1 Leptonemataceae bacterium
GGCCTCGGTCCTGAGGATAAATCTCTCCAGACTGTCCGAGTTTGAATTGTCCCGGGGCGTCGCCTCTCGAGCGGTATGAGGATGCAACGTTCCAAGAGGTACCGGTCGTTGCGCGATTGTCGAGGTCAGTTGAGCAGCGGCAAGCTAGGTGGCAATACATTCTCCGGTTGGATAGTGGTTGGACGGCGCTTCTAATCCAGGTATCAGAGGCGGTGCTCCCCTTTTATTCAACCGGACTTGCGGCAAGAATAGGTTTACCAAGAGATTTCTGTTACCGAGCCTGAGAGCTTATTTGCTTCCGCAATGTGCGCCCACCTGGATTGGAATTGATTCGACAACTAGTTGACTTATCTTCATTAAAAAGTGTTGAGTCAAAAGTTAGAAATTGGTGAATTAGAAATTGGAAATTTAAAGCTGAATCGATCTAGCGCCTGTTCTGGGGTGGCTGGAATCCTCTTGATGCAGCAGTCCGTCTATTCTTGGGCTATGGATATGGGAAAATTGCAGTATCGCTCATGTTAGGATCCAACAGCTAAGATTCGCTGTCTAGGAAGAGCGATTCGTCCACAAGGATAGTTCCCCCCAAGTCAAATCGCGAAGTATGAACGGTATTCTATAATTGTGTCACTCTTCGATTCGGAATTAGATTACAGAAATGTGCCATTGATTCCTGGACCATTCATTGCGGCGATTTATGAGGTTAATAATATCTGGCGCAAGAATCTGGGTAGACTATGTAGTAATTCGATGTTTAATAGCCTTATGCGATTTAAGTTGGTCGGAGCCATAGTGCAACGTCTGTCAGGTGCCGGCAAATGCCTCTCTTATTCGACGGGCGACAATGCTCTCGCTTTGCTTGTCTTGGTCTGCATTTTTACAGGTTGTAGCTGCATTATGCAAAGGGCACCTCAGCCTGCTACGGAAGTCGAGACTGCGAGGCAGAGCCATCAGGATCTTCGCAATAGAATGCAGGCGCGTGGCTTTGCCCCTGTTGCGGAGGGGGCAGCTATTTGGAAACAAACTGATCTCGTTGAAGGCTACACCTGGTATGTTCACGAAGCCTTCTGGGACAATCCTTGGGAAATTTACATTGGGACGCGGGAAGAGGAAAAGTGGCTGCGCATAGTCTTTGCGCTCTCTGGCCCTATCGGAGTAACTTTGGATGAAGCTATCTTCGTGGGTAATGGTGAGATCATCCCGATTGAGATTCCACCCAGGGACGAGGACTCGGCATATGATTCCGAACACGGAATTACTCGGATATATGCGGACACTCCTCTGAAACCGGAAATACGGAAGCTACTGGAGCCTATGGTGTCGGGCCCTTTTACAATTCGAATTCGGGGAAGTAATCTCGACAAATCAAGGCCTGAGAAAGGATGTCCACCATGCATCGAGATCTTTGATTTCTACGATTCGCTGCCAGAACGCACCGGAGAGCCTTAGAATTCTTGGATACTTTCGGCTTCATCCTATCTCCAACCTTAAGTTCTCTACTGGTCATTCATTTCTGGATCCCTCTGATTTCTTGGAAGGCCGGCTGATGTATGAAGGTATGGGAATTTAGTGGCTTTTGCAGAGTGTTGCCTGGGGACGGGCTGATTCAGGTTTGCTATTCCTCCGATGGAGCATCTTGCACGGGTTTAGGGTCAGGTAACTGGGTGGTAACTCTGGTCCCGTCTACGTCGCAATCACCATAGAGTCGCGAAGTTGAGTAACGTCCATTTTCTACTTCCCATTCCTTCCAGTATTCGTGTTTTTTTCTGGCGTGTAACCGGCTATTCTCTTGTGCAACTCGGGAAAAGGAATAGAGCGGTCCGAATAGATGACGATACTAATGTCGCGGACTGCCCCGAAAGAAGTGAAACGCACTACTATTTGTTCCTTTCCCTACAGGCCCCATGATTTTTTATTGAGTATGAATTCGTTCGGAGAAGAATCGTATACCCAGCTTTCGGCGAAAAATAAATAGTTCCCGGTCCACAACATGGCTGCCTGTTAGAGAAATTGCGCATAATTGTCACCAAAATAGATTCGTCGGAGACCGAACTTCTGGCCGAACAGCGGACTTGATAAGGTAACGAGAATGAGGGCGATCAGTAACTTTTTCATCTCTTGGGTCCTTGTCGTTAAAAGGCACCATCGAGCACATCCTCGGTGGACTCCTTCTCCTTTTCCATCGCCCGCAGATATTCCTTGGTCGGCTCCGGTTTCATATCTAGGAATGAAACGGTAACCCGGGTTTTGCCACCCTTGAACTCGCTGTAGCGGGCTGAAATCTGATACCGGTTATTCCCGGTCCGCCAGTAGGGCCAGTTCTTGAGACCTCTTCTCGGTCCGTAGCGATTCTCAAGTCTTTCGAATACCGCTTCCGGTGCCACGGTTAGTTCTATAGTAAGCGACCTTACTGTACGCCATTGTGTGAAATGTGTTGAGATCGCCGCATCGCCCGGGATACTGCACCCCGACACTGGGGGGGTGGCTAGATTTCCAGCAAAGAGATGATTGGTCTGCAGGTTGGTGTTTTCATCCATCGGGAAAGCTGGGGGATCAGGAATTTCTATTCCAGGGCAAATATCTCTGAGACGCTCTGCAACTCGCTCGTACGAGTCTCCGAGGTAAATCTGGTACATACCGATACCGTTTTGAGTTGGGGATTCCCCTTGAACAACTGATGTCCCGAATATTAGAAAGGATAGAATTAGTTTCTTTTTGTCATTCATTTCAATATCTCATCTTCGCGGAAGACTGTCATTTAAAGAACAAGTCCTGCTCGGAAAGTCTGTGAGCGGTTCTATGACCATCCGATTCGTAAAGGAACGACCCTGATTCCTAGCCTCTGACGCAGACCAGGATGGTCGACGCCCTGAACGGCACAGCTCACGATTGCCCAATATAACATTGTACTTTTTCCATTGTCTACAATTAGTTGACACGAATTCAAGACGATGACTCTTCTGAGCCCAGTTGAAAATGGAAAAATAGAAAATGGATAGGGGAGGTTTCCGGTCCAGACGGGCCGGAGCAGGTTTCTGCCATAAAACTGATGAAGAAGGGATTCCAACTCGAAGATAGTAAAGGCCGCAAGCTGCGCTGGGATTGCCATACACTCATCCAGGTGGCAAAGTCCTTAAAGGGACAGCCCCCTTACTCGGTGTTCATGCCCGTGGATGGAGCCGACTCAAGCCTCTGGAACACTAGCGAATTTGCGGAGCCAGCATATTCGCACCTGGTTTCAGCGTTAGAACAGGAGCCAGATGATTTTATCTTCAGCGAGATGCTTGAGCCAGAAGATTCAATTGGGCCTCCCTACCAAAAGACCTGGGTACTGGTCAACGTTCCGAGGGTGATCTCTTCACTGGAAAGCAAGATTTCCGAGCTCAGGCACTATGATCCTGGTAGGCAATTTCCGGGATCAGCGCACTACGATACAGAGCTGCGACACCTTAAGCGGCGCTATCGTGATGGTCTTCCGGATGTGATCGATCTGTTTGTATTTTTTGGGACGGAAGCGGTTCTCACAAAGCTGCAAAAAGCGATGCCCTCCCGTGAGGACTCACCTCTGGCGACCCTATTCGGTCGGGCCGGAATCCACTGGGGCCAAATAGCGGTTCAATTCCTCGAGGCACAAAGGGTACCCGCTACAGGCGCTTATTCTACGACCAAGTTGAAATTCATCTTCAGAGAAAATAGCGTTCTGATGGATGCCCTTTCGATTCCGGAATTTACTAGAAAGAATACGCGGCCTTTAAGGACAAATACCGCTTACGAATTCTTCCTGATTCTCGCTAACTTCGGTGGCCGAGTCAAAAGGTCAGAGCTGTTCAATTTGCTTAAGGTCTCAAAGGAAACCGACCTTGAAGCCGCAAAGGAATACCGAAATCTGCAGAAGCAGAAAGAAGCTCTTTCTGCTGCCTTAAAATCCTATAATAAGCACGATCCGGCGTTCGAGCTCAAGATGACACTGGCGCTTCTTGACGAGAATGGAGACCGGATTCGTCCGCGTCGCCTTTAGGGCGCGGGAGATTCCTGCTCCAAGGTACATAGACGAGCGAAATTTCGCTGTTAGTCTATGTGGCTAAAATCAGGAAACAAATAAATTCGATCCCAGATAGAGGACGGGACCGTCAGGCTGTCATCGAATTATACATGACTCTTTGTGAGGTAAAGAATGAAATCCAATCAAACCGAGAAGATTCCGGCAAGAATTCTGCAAGAGATACAAAGAACTCTGGCGACCGCTCTGGCCAGTGAGCGAGATGTTGCCCTGGGTTATGGGAGAATATCATCGAGAGTGCAGGAGGACGGCCTATCGTCCAACCACCAGGCAGACGAAATCACGAAATATGCGAAGCGAAAGGAACTGAAGCTCGCACATATTTTTCAATGCACAGAGAGTGCAAAGCAGGAGGGGCGGCGGACCTTTAATGCAATGATCGAACTCGCTCTGAAGAGCGGTATTCGAGACCTGGTATTCATGGATGCGACCCGTCTGGCACGAAACAAGCACGATGAGACCCGGGTCATTGACTTGGTCCAAAAAGGAGATCTTGTTGTGCACTTGACGAATATGAATATGGTCATCCATGAGGGTTCGCACCCGATGGAATTCTTCCAGCTGGAATTATTCTTCGGATTGGCTAACCTTGAGACTCGCCAGACATCCTACAGAATCAAACAACTACATCGTAAGAATCGGGAAGCTGGTGTCTCGCACGTCGCACCCTGGGGCTATCGCAAAAACACGGAAGCCAACCGCTATGAAATTGATCCGGATACCGAAGGTCATCTGCGCTTGATCTTCGATCTTTGTGATATCCAGGGGCTTACTCTGCGTGAAATAACCGCAGAGCTCAATAACCGAGACATCGCGGCTCCCCGAGGTGGAAAATGGGATCCGGAGTCGCCCGGAACCCTGCACCATATCCTGACCTCAAAGTATTACCATGGGGTTTGCTACTCCAGAGCTCAGAATAAAGAGTTCCCAGGAACGCAGGATACATTCTATGAACCGGGTCGCTACAAAGAGCGAATGGCCAAAATGGGCCAGAGGAGAAACACGAACAGAAAGCGAAGGAAGAATTTTCTCCTGGCGGGATTCCTGAGGTGTTCTTGCGGTAAGGCTATCTATGGAAGTGTGGCGAAACAAAAGTACGTCTATTATGGCCATCAGGGCTGTAAGCATGGACGAAGGGCCCTACAAGAACCCTTCGTCACGAGCCTGCTCTCGGCCGAGGTTTCCGAATACCGGATTAGCTCACGTTTTGATAACTATCTCCGCGGTTTGCTCAATCTGGAGATCACAAAAAGCAAGCGGGCCCAGGAGAATAGAAAAAGCGATTTGGAGAAGAAAGTCTCCGCGATTAAATCTCGCAAGAATGCCGCGCGACTGCGGTTATATGATGGGATGATTTCAAACGAAGAATACCTTGCAGACATTGAGATTTTTGATGCTCAGCTTGCTCACATGGAGGAATTGAGAAAGTCCGAGTCTGTTGATCCCGATGAGATCATACCGGACTTTGATCACATCCTGGAGACTCTTCGGGAGCTGCCAGAGATTTTCGCCCTGGCCAACGACGAGCAGAAGATCCGTATTCTCCGCAAGGTGGCGGACGGTGCTTTCTGGGAGGGAGATGCTCTCAAGCTGGAATGGAAGCGTCCCTTCCGCGCCCTTTACAGGCCGGAGTTTCAATACCTAGCGAAGAATTTCGAGGAAGGGGCAACGGCAGACGAGCAAGTTGCAGTTTGTTCAAAAGTGCTCCCCCGGTAGGACTCGAACCTACGACCAATTGATTAACAGTCAACTGCTCTACCGACTGAGCTACAGGGGAGTGTCACAGGCAGAATCCGGCAAGCTGGCCTGGCTGTCAACTCTGTCCGGGCTTTGAGGGTGCCCCGGCTTTCAAATTTTTCGCACGGTAGTCCGCCCAGCGCCGGCAGCTTGCCACTACCCAACCCGGCTCCAGAGCCTGCTTGCTGAACCGGGATTCTCAAAATCCCAGATAGGGAACTTCCATGGCCAGCACTGTAGCCGCGGATTCTGCCTGCAGATTATATCCATCCTTGCCCACCAGTCCCAGACCATCTCGATCACCCAGGGATTCGGCCTCTATTTTTAGGTCGCCGGAAATCATGAATAGATAGAGCCCGTTCGCTTTTTCGTGCATTTCATAGTCCACGGTAGAGCCTTTGTCCAGATCGGCCATGGAAAAGTATGCATTCTGGTTAATCCACAGGGTCTCGGCGGATTTCTGCGGCGAAACCATTAGCTGAAATCGATTGTTTCGATCTTCGCTGCGAAATGCTTTCTGGTCGTATCTGGGCTCGATGTCGAGTTTCTCTGGCAACACCCAGATCTGGAGAAACTTTACTGGATCTTCATCGGAATGATTGTACTCCGAATGAGCGATTCCTGTTCCTGCAGACATGATCTGCACATCCCCGGTGCGAATGACTCCATCGGTCCCCGTGGTATCTTTATGCTCCAGGGCCCCTTCCAGAGGAATACTCACGATCTCCATGTTATCATGGGGATGCGTGGGAAAGCCGGCCCCTGGAGCCACCTGATCATCATTCAGGACTCTCAAAGCTCCAAAGTGTACCCGTTCCGGGTTGAAGTAACTTCCAAAACTAAATGTATGCCGACTCTGCAACCATCCGAGGTTGGCACCTCCTCGACTGGAAGATCGATGCAAAGTTTTCTCAACAGTAGTTTGGGCATCCATGATGGTCTCCTGGAGTGTAGAGCTTTGATTCTCTGCACTTTATTTTGCCGAAGCATTACATTAGTGTCCGTGATCCCACCGTGGTTACGCAGAAAATAGACCTTCTACGGCGACGCCCAGGGCATCCGAAAGCTGATGCAGATTGAATGGCTTGCTCAGAAATTGATCCATCCCGGCTTCCAGGCATTCTTCCCTGGTTTCTATGAATGCATCTGCAGTTAGTGCAATGATGTGAGGCTGCCGGATATCCAGTTTTCGAATCTGTCTTGTGGTTTCCAGTCCGCCCATTCCAGGAATTCCCAGGTCCATAAATACTAAATTGAGATTATCGCTACGGACTCGATCCAGAGCATCTGGCCCGGAATCTACGATTTCGCAATCCAGACCCAGAGACTGCAGAAAGCGGCGAACCAGGACTTGATTCAGATCGGAATCCTCCACGACCAGGATTTTCAAGTTCTTGCCGGAAAAATCGGAAACCGGTTTTCGGACCGGCTCGGTAATGCTACTAACCTCTGTTACCGGAATCGTAAAGCTGAACCGACTACCTGAACCTACTTCGCTACTTGCCTGAATTGAGCCGCCCATTTTCTCAACCAGGGATTTGCAAATGGATAATCCCAGTCCCACGCCTTCATGGAGTTCTGACCTGGATTCCGGTGCCTGCACAAATAGATCAAAGATCTGATCCAAATGCTCTGCATGGATTCCTTCCCCGGTATCCATTACAGAAATCATCAAATCGTATTGAGATTCATCTACAGAGAGTGTCCTTGCCTGTACCCTGACTTCGCCCCGGGCGGTAAACTTGAGCGCATTGTTGATTAGATTGGAAATGATCTGGCGAAGTCGTATTGGATCGGCGCGAATATATTGAGGTCCATCTTCCATTTCGAGTTTCAGAGTAATACCTTTCTCGTTGAATTGCTTTCTGTGCAATTCTACAGTATCTTCCAGATGCTTTCGCAAAGCAAAGTCCGAAGGACGGATGTCAATGGAGTTGGTTTCGAATCTGGATACGTCCAGAATATCGCTTATCAATCGCAGAAGGCTTTTGCCGGCATCCTGAATGTAGGCAAGATACTGGGACTGTTCTTCATCGCTCACACCGCGATCCAGTAGCTCGGCCATGCCCAGCATTCCATGGATGGGGGTGCGAAGTTCATGACTCATGCTGGCCAGAAATATGGACTTGGCCCGTGAAGCCTCGGCCGCAGCCATCTGTGCATTCTTTTCTCTGGAAATATCTGTATGCGTGCCGGTAAATCGTACCGGTTTTCCTTCCTCATCCCATTCTACTATGCGACCTCGATCCAGGATGTATACCCAGTGACCATCCCTGTGCTTCATTCGATGGATGTTTTCGTAGAAGTCCCTTCGACCATCCATATGCGCCTGGATATCTTCGAAGCAGGCTGCCAGGTCATCCGGATGCACCCGGCTTTGCCAGCTGTCCAGCTTCATCTCAATTTCGGTGATATCGTAACCAAGCATTTCCGCCCAGCGCTGATCGAAATGCACTTCGTTTGTCTGGGGATTCCAGTCCCACATGCCCAGCCGGGTTCCTTCCAGCACCAGTTCCAGTCGTTCTTTGCTACGAAACAGAGAACCATCTTCAGTCAGATGGCTATCCAGTGGGGACACCATCGCTTCCCAGGTGTTGTTCTGTCCAGGTCGTATATAGGCCACTATCCAGGGACTCTTATTGCTACGCCGCCGCCTGAGCGTGATTGCCCGGTAGTCACGAATACCGTTCGGCCACTGAGCAATCAGTTCATCCAGGTTTTGCCAGTCATCATCGGATAACAAATCTCGCATGGTAGTCCCATGCACTTCAGTGCAAAGCGGACCTTCGCATTGAACGATGGGCCAGTCGCCTTCGCATATCCATTCAAGCCTGGATACAGGTGGAGCGAAGGAATTAGTTTTACCGGCCGACGGTTGCATAGTTTCTCCATCGGCTCCCCCGGAGAGGCAGCTCCTAAGCTAATTTAGATTCCGGGGTCGCCAGATTCACTGCCCGGCTCCGGTATCTTTGATGGAGCCCTGTGCAGTCGCACTCAATTTAAGGCTTCGCGCTTGCCAGAATGCAGGCAACCACAAAATATCGAACGTTGGTCCTGCCCGGCTACTGCCGAATCTGGACTCTACCTGAGATTAAATTGTCCAGGGCTGTTCGAATCTATATCCAGAATCGGGATGGTCTTACTTATCTGACTGAATAGGCTGCCGGGCCGAACAGCTACAAGGTAGCCTCGAACTCTAGCGGGTCTGAAAATAGCGATGAATTCTTAACTCTAGATTCCTTCGAATATCCAGATAGAACAGATTGAAGTCCACCGGATGAAAGTTACTCTTCTGGAAACTGGATTCGTAGTATTCTGAATGCTTTAGTCTAACCCACAACAGGGATTCTTTGCAACGAGCTTCTACGTTGTTTCGATCGAGAGTCTGAAAATCCTTTCGAATGCTACCCATATGTTTTTCCCTTCTGGCAGAATCCTCCCGCCTGTTCCAGGAGATGGGATTTACGCATACACTGTTTTGCAATCTGGCGTTTTTCTCTTCGACGCCCCAGGCCCGGGAGTTCCAGGAAACATAGCATCTTATCTCATCGGGAGCTTCGCAGGGTCTAATATATTCAAAGTCATCCGTATGAATGGCGGCTCCCGGAGCGTAGGCGATAATAAATCTGTCATCCATGCTTTTTGGATTAACATCCAGGAATTCTTGCATCAATCGAACCACCATAAACGCTCCTTGACTGTGCCCGGCCAGGATATACGGACGACCCTGATTCAAGTTTTTGCGGTAATATAAAAATGCTGCGCGAACATCTTCATAAGCTCGATCCAGAGCGTGTTGACTGTCTTCGCTGTCGAGATAGGCGAACGTTCCCATCGTAGCCTGTCTGTATCGGGGCGCATAGATCTTTGCCGATCCATTAAATACAGATGCCTGCTGCACTACATCCTGGTCATTGATTCTGGTGCTGTAACTCGAAGCATCGGCATTCCAGGATTTATCGCTGATATAGCTTGTGGGATGGACGAAAAATACATCCACTCTGGCTCGATACTGTTGATCCTGGATTTCTGGATCGGCAGGGATGATATCTGCTTCATCGCGGGTCTCGGGCAGGGCGGCCCAGAAAAGATTCGAGGAATAGTCTGGAGTTCCGGTAACAGGATCATCGCTAAAGTCATGGGAAGGTCGAATCATCCATGCCACGAAAGTTAAACAACCGGCAGCAAGAGGGATGCTCATGATAGAAACGATGATGGCAAGAGCCGGGCGAGTCATTCTTCGAACCACGGTCTTCATGCCGCCAGAAGCAGATGCCTGATATTGGGCGCAATGAATTTTGCCAGCCAGGAATTCACTAAGGTTCTCGATTCCGGGTTGGCTACGGCTGGCTGCCAGGCAGCCAACTAAAGCTCGCGCGTGAGCGAGAAACAGAGAGAACGCGGAAGGGCTCTCCCTCTTCGTCTACTGGATGGGTCCTCTGCCGGAGTCCACATCCAGCCCCCTTCTCAGAAGCTGTACCATCACTCCAATTTGGCTGCGAAGATCGGCCGAATCCCTGGGTTGCAGTGGGTTCTGTCCCGAGATATGAAGCATGGCGAATCCATGCATGGTGCTCCATACGTGAAATGCCATGATAATGGGCTTTCGTTTGCGAAACAGCCCCCTTCGCTGGCAGATGCGAATGGATTGAAGTAATCGTTGAAAAGCTGACTGGCCGGCCTCATGGAGCTCTTCAAATCGTTTTTGGTCCGGGATAATTCCACCAAACATCAGCTCGTAATGCCTGGGCCTGGAGAGTGCCAGATCGATGTAAGCCTCCACACATCTTCTAAAGAAGATCCTGGTATCCACTATCGGCTCTTCCAGATTTCGATCCAGGGCATCCCTCAGGGCGCGGAATCCCTGGGCGGCTATGGAGGCCATCAAAGCCTCTTTGGAATCGTAATGCCTGTACACCGCAGCCGCGCTTACTCCCTGTTTGCGGGCTACCTTGTTCAAGGTAAGCCCCTGAATTCCTTCCGCCTGGATAATGGCTACGCCACTTTCCAGCAGTGCCTGCTTTAAGTCACCATGGTGGTAGGAATCCGGTTTCTGGGCTGTATCAGGCATGCTTCCATAAACGGAAAAATCTTTCAGAAGTCAGTAAAAAATGTTATCGTCATTAACATTCCGGTTCGCTTTTCTGGCGTAGATGTTAATGGTATTAACATTGTAGGCAGCTGTAGAAGTATGTCTGCTGGCGGCTTGCGATTCGGTCCGTGGATCGGGCCCGGGCCACGGAGCCGTATCCAATTAAGGACAGTTGGCTCAATTATAGGAGAGAAGACCATGGCACAAACCGTTCAGGAACCAGTAGTGGAAGAATCAGAAATCCTGGAGCAGCTAAAATCGGCTGTTTCCGATGCAGAGTCTCTGGGACTGGAAATTCCACCGCCGGTGTTCAATTTCATGGAAGGAAGGATCGAATCCTATGATCCTGGAAAGAGCCTTAGAACCTCATTTCCTGTTAAGGCTGAATACAGCAATCCGATGCAAAGAATGCAGGGCGGCATGATTGCGGCGGCCATAGACAACACCATGGGTCCGCTTTCTCTGCTGGTTTCAAAAAGTGCGGCGGTGACTCTTTCTATGAATCTGGACTATGTTAGAGGGATTTCCGCAGGAAAAAGGCTGTATGTTACCGCTTCGGTAGTGAGTCGGAGTCGTACAAATTTGATTATGGAAGCGGTGGCCAGTGATGAGCGGGGCAAAATGGTGGCCAGATCCACGGCCCAGTTCCAGCTGTTTCGAATGCCGGGAATGAAATAAGGAGCAAACAGGATGAATCTTAACTTAATCTGGAATGGTATCGATCATCTGGTTTCTCGTATGGCCAGTCCCAGGCTCTTCTTTTCAGAAGGACTGGGGGATCATGAATTCTTGAGGGGTCTTCCCGTATCCACAGAGGTAGCTGCTGCAAGAGTTAACATTGAAAGCGAAGAGAAGGGCAAGGGAGTCATTCGTCGCATGGCCAGTTTTTCCAGTCCGGCCCCCTGGCTTCCGGAAGAAAGTTCCCTGGGTTTTATGGAAATGGTCATTCCGGATAGCTCATCCTATAAACTATCCAACGATACCCCTGTTTTTATTCATTTCGCAGCCACAGGCGATGAAACAACTTTACCCAGAAGGTTGCTCATTGCTGAACCTCTGGCTCGCAAGGGCATTGCATCCATTATCCTGGAAAATCCCTACTACGGAAAGCGAAGGCCTTCCGAGCAAAAGGACTTTGTAATTTCAACCATCAGCGATCAGTTCAAGATGAATCAGGCCACCATCCTGGAAGGAGTGGCACTGCTGAAATGGCTGGACTCTCTGGGGTACTCGAACCTGGGAGTTACAGGTGTGAGCATGGGCGGATCCATGGCGGCTTCGGTGGCTGCGGCCACTTCGCTTCCTGTATCCGTGGCTGCCTGCATTGCACCGGTGGGGCCGGGCCCTGCCTTTTGCTATGGAGCCCTTTCCAACAGAGTGGACTGGCAACGATTGATTCCAGAGCTAAACGAGTATTTTCCATCGAAAGATGCAGGCGAAAACTCTGCCAATACTGCCTTCCCCGAAGATGTTGCGGACCATCCGCTACCGATTGCAAAGCGAAAGCTTCATCGACTAATGTCTGTGGCCGATCTTAGAAACTATTCTGTGCCTGTGGATCCGTCCCGGGCTATCCTGGTAGGAGCTCATGAAGACGGTTATGTGCCGTATCGCTCCGTTGTGGCTCTGCATGAGCACTGGAAAGGCTCGCTGCTTCGCACGGTTCCTGGAGGGCATGTATCCTCTGTACTCTTGAAAGGAAACGTATTTCGAGAGAGCATAGAGGATCTGGCCTTTCAGAGAACCGGGATTTAGGAATTCTCGGCGGATCGAGAAACGGCCCAGGCCCAGAGCAATAGCAGCGGATGCACAACTACTAACCGAACCCATCCCTGCCATTGAGGAATGCATAGAGATCCTTCAATGCATGAGCCTACCTGAATGAAGTAAACATGAACCGGGATAAATGCGATGAGCATTGCGATAATTGTATAGCAGGCCCAGCGGACGGTGGCATCGAAGAATACCATGGCCCCCAGAGCTATCTCTGCAATTCCTGCCAGAATATTCAATACATCGGGAGCGGGAAAATAGGGGGGCATGATTCCTATATAGAAGTCCGGGCTTATGAAATGGTTGATTCCAGCCGCGATATAGAACAATCCCAGGATATAGCGACCTGCCTGTTTTACTTTTCTGTTAATGGCCATCCGGCTTTCCTCGCTTGATTTAAGATATAGAGAAAGGGAATCCACCAGATCAAATCATTGGTAAGCAAAGTGAAACCAAAAGCTGGATCGATGGATCCCTGAAGAACGTTCCATGCATAACCCAGTGGTCCCAGGGTTTTTCCCAGTAGACCGGCGGCTACTATGGGCCAGTGACGCACCGGATCATAGGAGGCCAGCCAGTAGGCCACTCCATAAACACCGATCACCATACCCATACCCTGCCAGATCACCACATGATTGATGGGCTCCATACCCAGAACAGAAAAGAAGGTTCCAGGAGATAGAACTACGAATCCGCCCCATATCAAATTATAGATGGCTGCCAGACGCAAGGTTAGTTGCATGCAGGTTAATCATAGATATTGGCCGGGAAATTTCCAGTATTAAATGCATTTCATGGGTCGCGGAAGAATCAATATAAGAATCGAGTTCCAGAATCAGGATCCAGGAACTGATTCTACATGCACGGTGCATCCCGGCTGGCTACCTTCAGTAGTTAGCGATAGCCAGGAGCCAAAGACCCGGCAATGGACCATAAGCCACGGCCGATCTATTGAATATTTAGCTGAAAGCCGTAGGAGATAGGCAGAGCGTAGACCAGAAGTCCAATGAGAACACCATAAGCGATATGACCTGCAATATGAGCTACTGCCACGGAAATCCCTACCTTGCGATACTCCTCCAGGGGATGGTTCTCGGCCACCAGGGCGATCATCGCAAAGCTGAATACGAATCCATGAAACAGTCCCAGCAATGCACCCAGAGCCAGAGGCGCTGCAAAGCTGGCTTGAGGAAAAGCGCTGATGATAATTGCATAAGGAAAAGCGAACATGATTCCAGAGATGAGATGGGTTATG